>NZ_JBHYQH010000013.1:0-160886 GCF_042746715.1 Streptomyces sp. NPDC058741
CTCTCCGCGCCGCCGGTCGAGGAGGTCAAGGTCGGCATCCAGATCCTGGAGTCGCTGAACCTCAAGCAGCGCGGCCTGGAGATCGTCTCCTGCCCGTCCTGCGGCCGCGCCCAGGTCGACGTCTACAAGCTGGCCGAAGAGGTCACCGCCGGCCTGACCGGCATGGAGGTCCCGCTGCGCGTCGCCGTCATGGGCTGCGTCGTCAACGGCCCCGGCGAGGCCCGCGAGGCCGACCTCGGCGTCGCCTCCGGCAACGGCAAGGGCCAGATCTTCGTCAAGGGCGAGGTCATCAGGACCGTCCCCGAGTCCGAGATCGTCGAGACGCTCATCGAGGAGGCCATGAAGCTCGCCGAGCGGATGGAGCAGAACGGCGTGGGGCCGGGGGAGCCGGCCGTCACCGTGAGCTGAGCAGCACGGAAATGCGAAGGGGGCCCGAGCGTGACGACGCTGGAGAGCATCCGGGGACCACGCGACCTGAAGGCGCTGTCCGAGCCGGAACTGGAGGAACTGTCCGACGAGATCAGGGACTTCCTGGTGCACGCGGTCGCCAGGACCGGCGGCCACCTGGGACCCAACCTGGGCGTGGTCGAGCTGACCATCGCCCTGCACCGTGTCTTCGAGTCACCGGCCGACCGCATCCTGTGGGACACCGGCCACCAGTCCTACGTCCACAAACTGCTCACCGGACGCCAGGACTTCTCCAAGCTGCGCGGCAAGGGCGGCCTGTCCGGCTACCCCTCCCGTGAGGAGTCCGAGCACGACGTCATCGAGAACAGCCACGCCTCCACCGCGCTCGGCTGGGCCGACGGGCTCGCCAAGGCCCGCCAGGTGCTGGGGGAGAAGGGCCACGTCGTCGCGGTCGTGGGCGACGGCGCCCTCACCGGCGGCATGGCCTGGGAGGCCCTCAACGACATCGCGGCCGCCAGGAACCGCCCCCTGATCATCGTCGTCAACGACAACGAACGCTCCTACGCCCCGACCATCGGCGGCCTCGCCGACCACCTCGCGACCCTGCGCACCACGGACGGCTACGAGCGGGTCCTGGCCTGGGGCAAGGACGTGCTCCAGGCCACCCCCCTGGTCGGCAACGCCGTCTACGAGGCCCTGCACGGCGCGAAGAAGGGTTTCAAGGACGCGTTCGCCCCGCAGGGCCTGTTCGAGGACCTCGGCCTGAAGTACGTCGGCCCGATCGACGGGCACGACGTCGGGGCCGTGGAGTCCGCGCTGCGGCGGGCGAAGCGATTCCACGGGCCGGTCCTCGTCCACTGCCTCACGGAGAAGGGCCGCGGCTGCGGGCCCGCCCTCGCCCACGAGGAGGACCACTTCCACACCGTCGGCGTCCTGGACCCGCTGACCTGTGCACCACTCGCACCGGCCGGCGGCCCCACCTGGACCTCCGTGTTCGGCGACGAGATGGTGGCGATCGGCCAGGAGCGGGACGACGTGGTGGCGATCACCGCCGCCATGCTGCAGCCGGTCGGGCTCGGCAAGTTCGCCGAGCGGTTTCCCGACCGGGTCTGGGACGTCGGCCTCGCCGAGCAGCACGCTGCCGTGTCCGCGGCGGGCCTGGCGACCGGCGGACTGCACCCGGTCGTCGCCGTCTACGCCACCTTCCTCAACCGCGCCTTCGACCAGCTCCTGATGGACGTCGCCCTGCATCGCTGCGGGGTGACCTTCGTGCTGGACCGGGCCGGTGTCACCGGCGTCGACGGGCCCTCGCACAACGGCATGTGGGACCTGTTGGTGCTCCAGGTCGTGCCCGGCCTGCGGATCGCCGCGCCCCGGGACGCCGGCCAGCTGCGCGCCCAGCTGCGCGAGGCGGTCGCCGTCGACGACGCGCCGACCCTGGTGCGCTTCCCGAAGGAGCCGGTGGGGCCGGAGATCCCCGCCGTCGACCGCGTGGGCGGACTGGACGTGCTGCACCGTGCTCCCGAGCCGCGGGTGCTCCTGGTGGCCGTGGGTGTGATGGCGCCCGTCTGCCTCCGGGCCGCCGAACTGCTCGAAGCGCGCGGCATCGGGTGCACCGTCGCCGACCCCCGCTGGGTCAAGCCCGTCGACCCGGCGCTCCCCGGCCTCGCCGCGCGGCACGACCTGGTCGCCGTCGTCGAGGACAACAGCCGTGCGGCCGGGGTGGGTTCGGCCGTGGCGCTGGCCCTCGGCGACGCCGACGTCGACGTGCGGGTGCGGCGGTTCGGGATCCCGGAGCAGTTCCTCGCGCACGCCAAGCGCCCGGAGGTGCTCGCCGACATCGGCCTGACACCCGTCGAGATCGCCGGACGGATCAGCGCGAGCCTGACCGTCGGGCAGGAGTCGTCGAAGGAGCCGCAGGAATGACAACCGCCGAATCCGCGCCGGAGTCGTCGCAGGCCGGGGACTTCGACCTCGGCAGGCTGCTGGCCGAGCGCGGGGCCGAGCGCTACGAGCTGCACAGCCGGTACCTCAACCACCAGCTCCCGCGCATGCTGCACACCATCGGCTTCGACAAGGTCTACGAGCGCGCCGAGGGCGCCTACTTCTACGACGCGGACGGCAACGACTACCTGGACATGCTCGCCGGGTTCGGGGTGATGGGCCTCGGCCGCCACCACCCCGTCGTCCGCAAGGCCCTGCACGACGTCCTGGACGCGCACCTCGCCGACCTCACCCGGTTCGACTGCCAGCCGCTGCCCGGACTGCTGGCCGAGAAGCTGCTCGCGCACAGCCCGCACCTGGACCGGGTGTTCTTCGGCAACAGCGGCACCGAGGCCGTCGAGGGCGCCCTGAAGTTCGCCCGGTTCGTCACCGGCCGGCCCAGGATCCTGTACTGCGCGCACGCCTTCCACGGCCTGACCACCGGCTCCCTGTCCGTCAACGGCGAGCCGGGCTTCCGGGACGGCTTCGCCCCGCTGCTGCCCGACACGGCGGTGCCGCTCGGCGACCTCGACGCCCTGGAGAGGGAGCTGAGGAAGGGCGACGTCGCCGCCCTGATCGTCGAGCCGATCCAGGGCAAGGGCGTGCTGGAGGCCCCGCCCGGCTATCTGCGTGCCGCACAGGAACTGCTGCACCGGCACCGGGCGCTGCTCATCGCCGACGAGGTGCAGACGGGCCTCGGGCGGACCGGCGACTTCTACGCCTACCAGCACGAGGCGGGCGTCGAGCCCGACCTGGTGTGCGTGGCGAAGGCGCTGTCGGGCGGTTACGTACCGGTGGGCGCGACGATCGGCAAGGACTGGATCTTCAAGAAGGTCTACTCGTCCATGGACCGGGTGCTGGTCCACTCGGCGAGCTTCGGTTCCAACGCACAGGCCATGGCGGCCGGGCTCGCCGTGCTGTCCGTGATGGAGAACGAGCAGATCGTCGCGGGCGTCCGGGCCACCGGGGAGCGGCTGCGGTCCCGCCTTGCGGCGCTCGTGGACCGCTACGAGATGCTCGCCGAGGTCCGCGGGCGGGGACTGATGATCGGCGTCGAGTTCGGCCGGCCCGCGTCGCTGAAGCTGCGCGGCCGCTGGGCCATGCTCCAGGCCGCGCGCAAGGGACTCTTCGCGCAGATGGTCGTCGTGCCGTTGCTGCAGCGCCACCGCATCCTCACCCAGGTCTCGGGCGACCACATGGAGGTGATCAAGCTGATTCCGCCGCTGATCATCGGTGAGCGGGAGGCCGACCGCTTCGTCGACGCCTTCACGGCCGTGATGGACGACGCACACCACGGCGGGCTGGTGTGGGACTTCGGGAAGACGCTGGTCAAGCAGGCGGTCGCCAACCGCTGAGCTCGCCCCTCCGGTTTTTGCCTGAGAGGCAAGAAACTTGCCCGTGAGGCAAGGCCGGGGCTGAATGGAGGCATGAGCTCCTCCGAGATGGAGCCGCCCTCCGGGGCGGACCCGCCGGCCGGGCGGCCCGAGGGGCTGCCCGCCGTCGCGCCGCGGCTGCGGGCCCTGCGGCGCCAGGCCTCCCTGACCCTGGAGGCCGCGGCCCGCGCCGCGGGGCTGTCGCCCGCCCACCTGTCCCGCCTGGAGACCGGGCAGCGCCAGCCCTCGCTGCCGATGCTGCTCACGCTCGCCCGGGTCTACGGTACGACGGTCTCCGAACTGCTCGGCGAGACGGCCGCCGGCCGGGACGCCGTCGTGCGCTCCGCCGACATGGAACCGACCGCGGCCGGCGGCTGGACCTACTGGCAGGCCGGTGCCTCGGGGCGCGGTATGCAGGCCCTGCGGGTGCACGTCCCGTACGGCTCCCAGGGCGACGTGGTGCGCGTCCATCCCGGCGAGGAGTGGCTCCACGTGCTGCGCGGCCGGCTGCGGCTGCGCCTCGGCGACACCACGCACCGGCTGTCGCCGGGCGACAGCGCGCACTTCGACTCGCTGACCCCGCACCGCATCGCCGCCGAGGACCACGACGGCGTCGACCTGCTCTTCGTCCACACCCTGCTGCAGAGCCCCACGGCCGCCCTGTGCCTGGGCCACACCCCTGGAGACCCGTCATGAGCGACATCGAGGACAAGTTCCCGCGCGCCCTGTGGGTGCGGCTGTTCATCTACCTCGTCATGGGGCACGTCTTCGCGGCGTTCGTGTACTTCCTGTTCGAGGCGGGGAGCCGCTAGGTCCGCGACCCGGGCCCTCAGTCGAGGAGCCGCTCGCGCAGCCGTTCCCGGGTCTCCGGGGTGAGCCCCAGCCCCTGCTCCAGGTACACGTCGACACCGCCCCACGTCTCCTCGATGGTCTCGAAGGCCGTCGTCAGGTACTCGGCACGGGCGTCGAAGAGGGGGCTGAGCAGCTCCATCACCTCGGGGGAGTAGGCCGAGGCGTGCGAGCTGCTGCGGTGCACCTTGTAGCGGCGGTGCTTGGCGTTGGACTTCAGGTAGTCGTCGACGATCGCGTCGCGCTCCACGCCCACCGCGAGCAGCGTCACCGCCACGGACAGGCCCGCGCGGTCCTTGCCCGCCGCGCAGTGCATCAGCACCGGCACGCTGTCCTCCGCGAGCGCGTGCAGCACGTGGGAGTGCTCTGCCGTGCGCTCCTTGATGATCATGCGGTAGGAGGCGATCATCCGGGCCGCGCCCTTGCCGTCCGCGAGGATCGAGCGCAGCTGGTCCAGGTCGCCGTCGCGGACCATCTTCCAGAACTCGGCGCCGTCGGCCGGGTCGCTCAGCGGCAGGTTCACATTGCGCACGCCGGGCAGCGCGACGTCCGGACCTTCCAGCTTCTGGTCGGCCGCGTTGCGGAAGTCGAAGATCGTGTGCAGGCCCAGGGTGGTGAGGAAGGCGGCGTCCTCACCGGTCGCGTGCGCCAGGTGACCGCTGCGGTACAGCACGCCCTGCCGGACCCGCCGCCCGTCCACGGTCGGCAGTCCGCCCACATCGCGGAAGTTGCGCACTCCGGCCAGCTGGGGCTCGGTCGACGGGACCTGCTGCGTCACGGGGGCTCCTCCCATTCGGCGCCGCCGCCGCGGCTCGGCGGCGGGCACCACTCGACGATACGACATGCCTGCCTGGGTGCTCCCGGGTCCGGCCGGCAGCTTGAGCTGCTGCGCTTCGGCGGAGTCGGGCTCGCCGTCACGCCGCACCACCCGGACGCCCTCGGCCGCCGATGCCGTCGGGCGCGGAGTGAGCCTGGACGACCGGGGACCGGCCGTCGACTCCTCCCGGACACGGACCGGGACCGAACGCCTTGAAACGGGCTAAGTTCACCGAGGGGGCGTACTGCTCCATCGCGGACTGCGGGTCGGCGCGCGCGGTGACCTCCACGCCATTCTCATCCGGCTTGAGGTGAAGTGGCCCTTCTGTCCGAATGAGGAGCTTCGGTTGCTTCACCACAACCTGCCCCGATCGCGCAGGAGATGGGAGTGAGGTGCGTGACCATCGTCATATCCGTGACGATGTGTTGTCGTCATGTACACGTAATACTGTTGTGGAACAAGGCTTTTGAGGAAGAGTGAAGATCCTTAACTGACGCTCGGTGACGGCGAACACGGCGACGCGTCAAGGGAAAAGGCCGTCACGCGGAACCGCAAGCTTGTCCGGTCGCGTCCTGGTCGCTTACGTTCCACACCAATCCGGACGGACGCCCAATCCTGCCGCCGCCCGGAGCCCGCACCCACTGACCCGTGTACGGCAGGAGCGGGGGACCCACAGGTAAGACGCCTGTTCCGGTTCCCGGAACGGCTTGGGGTTAAGCCGCGCCTCGGCGCGGCCGGGCATCTCCAGTCCGAACCCGACAGCTCACCTCGTAGGCGCCGGAGAGGAATTCGCCATGCCCGCGAAGGGTAAGCACCGTCGTCCGAAAACCCAGCGTTTCACCCGCTCCCTCGCCGTCGCCGGAACCGGCGGCGCCGCTCTCGCCCTCCCGCTCATGGGGGCCGCCGGCGCCCACGCCGCCACCCCGCAGTCGGCTCCGGAAAAGGCCGTCCAGTCCGCTCCGGCCACCGGCAAGCAGACCACCGAGAAGGCCGCGACCGCCCGCACGTACACCGTGAAGGCCGGCGACTACCTCGCGAAGATCGCCGACGACCAGAACGTCAGAGGCGGCTGGAAGAAGCTCTACTCGGACAACCGCGACGCCGTGGGTGACGACCCGTCGCTGATCCACCCGGGCCTGAAGCTGTCGATCGGCAGGAAGACGGCGAGCGCGCCGAAGACCGAGTCGTCCGCGCCGAAGGCGTCGGCGGAGAAGCCGGCGAAGAAGTCGTCCGCCGCTCAGTCGTCCACCCGGGCCGGCACCGCCGCGAAGCCCGCCGCCGCCAAGCCGGCCGCCGACAGCAACGCCAGTGGCTACAGCGCCCCGGTGGACGGTGCCACCGTCGGTACGCCGTACCGCATGTCCGGCAGCATGTGGTCCAGCGGCTACCACACCGGCGTCGACTTCGTCGTCCCCACCGGCACCTCTCTCAAGGCCGTCGGCGCGGGCACGGTCGTCTCCGCCGGCTGGGGCGGCGCGTACGGCAACCAGGTCGTCCTCAGGCTCGCCGACGGCGGCTACGCCCAGTACGCCCACCTGTCCCAGCTCTCCGTCTCGGCCGGCCAGAGCGTGACCGCCGGGCAGCAGGTCGGCCTCTCCGGCGCGACCGGCAACGTCACCGGACCGCACCTGCACTTCGAGATCCGCACCACGCCGGACTACGGCTCGGACGTGGACCCGGTCGCCTACCTGCGCTCGCACGGCGTCTCCGTCGGCTGAGGGGCCGTACGAACCCGACCTGCCCGACCCGCGCACCGAAGGCCGGACCCCGATCCCCGGGTCCGGCCTTCGGCCCGTCCCCAACACCCCTGCCGAGATGTGTATTCCGGAGTTGGCGAACCCTTGGGAAGTGGCTTATCTCACCGACCGTCAACCCCTCCCTACGGTCGCGTAGGTCACATTCCACGGTGAATCATGAACGGCTGTGGCAGACGATTCGAAGAGTGACGACAAAGCAGTGATCGGGTCGTACGTGGCGGTGGGGGACAGCTTCACCGAGGGCGTGGGCGACCCCGGCCCCGACGGGGCGTTCGTCGGCTGGGCCGACCGGTTCGCCGTCCTGCTCGCCGACCGCCGGCCCGAAGGCGACTTCCGGTACACGAACCTCGCCGTGCGCGGGAAGCTCCTCGACCAGATCGTGGCGGACCAGGTGCCGCGGGCCATCGACATGGCCCCGGACCTCGTCTCGTTCTGCGCCGGGGGCAACGACATCATCCGGCCCGGCACCGACCCGGACGAGGTGGCCGAGCGCTTCGAGCGGGCCCTCGCCCCGCTCGTCGCCGCGGCCGGCACGGTCCTGGTGACGACCGGGTTCGACACGCGCGGCGTGCCCGTGCTGAAGCATCTGCGCGGCAAGATCGCCACCTACAACGGGCATGTCCGGGCCATCGCCGACCGGTACGGCTGTCCGGTGCTCGACCTGTGGGCCCTGCGCAGTGTGCGCGACCGCAGGGCCTGGGACGCCGACCGGCTGCACCTGTCGCCCGAGGGGCACACGCGCGTCGCGCTCCGCGCGGGCCAGGTGCTCGGACTCGAGGTGCCGGCCGATCCCGAGCAGGCGTGGCCCCCGCTGCCGCCGCGCGGCACACTCGAGGTCCGGCGCGACGACGTGCACTGGGCCCGGCAGTTCCTTGCCCCGTGGATCGGGCGGAGGTTGCGCGGGGAGTCGTCGGGCGACCATGTGACGGCGAAGGGCGCGCTGTCGCCGGACGACATCAGGATGCGGATCGAGGCGGTGGCGTAGCGCCTGCCGGCTCGGGGGCGGTGCCTTCGGCGGTCCGCGGCCGGTTCGGCGGGAGTGCGCGCAGAGCCTTGCGGCGGTGAGCGCAGGGCCTGTCCGGCAACCGCGGGCACCCGCCTGCCGCAGGCGCGCTCACGGCTCGACCCCGAGTTCCCGCGCCAGCGCCTCCTGCGCCCACTGCTGCGCCCGCGCCTTGGGCAGCGACCCCGGGTACGACGTCACTTGGACGGCGAGGCCGTCCAGGAAGGCGGTGAGGCGGAGGGCCGCGGTGCGGGGGTCCCGGCAGCGGAACTCCCCGGCCGCGACGCCCTCCGCGATGACTTCGGCCAGGGCCGCTTTCCACCGGCGGTCGAGTTCCTGGGCGACCTCCCGCAGCGCGGGCTCGCTCGCGCAGGGCGGCCGCCCAGCCCTCGATCCACAGCCGCCAGCCCTCGGCCCGGCCGGTCGGGGCTTACCACCGGACCGCCGACCGCAACCGGCGCAGCGCCGAGGTGCGGCGGCCGAGGAGCTTGCGCAGCTGTGCGAGGTCGCCGTCGGCCGCGTGCCGGAAGGCGGCGGCGACCAGGTGCTCCCTGGTGGAGAAGTGGTGGAGCACCAGCGCGTTGCTCACCCCGAGCGCCGAGGCCACGTCGGAGATCCGCACCGCCGCCACACCCCGGGCCTCGATCTGCTCGACGGCGGCCCGCAGCAGCTCGCCACGCCGTTCCACCACGGTCAACCGGACTCTCGTCACGCCGTCACCCTACCCACGCCCCCGCGGCGCGCGGATCCGGCCGCCGCCGTCTCAGCGGTACCAGCCGAAGCGTTCCGCCATCACCGGGAGCCGCTCCGCCGCGATCGCGTGCGCGGCGGCCCGCGGGGACGTCCCGTCCGCCTGCGCGCGCGTCAGCATCCGCCCGACCAGGGCCCGCACGGAGCGGCGCGTGTGCGCGAACGCCTCCTCGGCGTCGGGGCCGATGTCCCCGAACAGGGTCCACCACCACCAGGCGTTCGTCCCGGAGTTGACGATGACGTCCGGCAGCACGGTCACGCCGCGCGCGGCCAGCAGCGGCTCCGCCTCAGGCACCACCGGCATGTTGGCCGCCTCGACCACCCAACGGGCGGTGACGCGCTCCTGGTTTCCCGCGTCGATCGCGTACGACACCGCCGCCGGCACGAGGACCTCCGCGTCCGCCGACAGCCAGGCGTCACCCGGCAGTTGGAGGTCGCCGGGGCGCAGCGCGGAGCGGTCGACGGTGCCGTGCGGGTCCCGGGCGGCGAGGAGCGCCTCGACGTCGAGGCCCGCCGGGTTGGCGATCGTGCCCTTGAGGTCGGCGACCGCCACGACCGTGAGACCCGCGCGCGCGAGGAACCGCGCGGTCGCCCCGCCCATGGTGCCGAACCCCTGGAGCGCGACCCGCGTCCCCGCGTACGGCACTTCCGCGCGGTCCAGCGCGGTGAGGGCCGCCTCGGCGACGCCGCAGCCGCCGGCCAGCTCGTCGAGTCCGATGCCGTCCACCTCGACGGCGAAGGCGTCGGCGAGCCGCCGCCTGGCCGCGGCCCCGTCGTCCAGGAGCGGGTACACCGCCTGGATCGAGGAGACCAGCCCCGCCTCTGCGGCGGCCCGGTCGATCAGGTCCTGGGAGAGCCCGAGGTCCTCGCCCGTCGTCCAGCAGCTCTCGACGTAGGGCCGCATGGCGCGCAGGTAGCGCACCAGCAGCGGGTACGCCCCCGGGTCGCGCGGGTCGCAGTCGATGCCTCCCTTGGCGCCGCCGAGCGGGACGTAGCGCGCGGCCGGGTCGAAGTGGAGGGCCTCCTTCAGGGTCATGCCGCGGGCCAGGCCGGTCACCTCGTCCAGGGTGCAGCCGGGGCGCATCCGCAGCCCGCCGCTGGCGACGCCGCGTACCAGCCGGTCGACGACCAGATGGCCCTGCCGGCCGGTGACGTGGTCGGTCCAGGTGAGGGACAGCAGGGGACTGGTCACGGGGCTCCTTCGCCGGATCACTGAATTGCCGATCGGTATCGCGCCGGGTGGTGGGGGTGTGCCCGGGTGATGCCGCGGAGGCGGACCATAATGGAAAACCTGACCGACTCCACCGGGAGGTACCGTGGCCGGCTTCCGTTCCCTGAACCCCGGGCTCCGCGCACTGCGGCCCGAAGCGTTCGGCGCGGACCCGAGCGGTGAGCGCATGGCGCGGATCCGCAGATCGCCCCACTTCAAGGACGGTGTCTTCCAGAACCCCGGCGGTCCCGCACGGACCCGGCCCTCGGGCTCGACCCTGGACTTCGCGAAGGCCTTCCTCGACAAGGACACCCGGCCCCGGCGCGCCCCGAAGGGCCCGGTGCCGCTGCACGCCACCACCCTCGCCGACCTCGCCCGGCCCCCGGCCACCGGACTGCGGCTGACCTGGACCGGGCACTCCAGCGTGCTGGCCGAGATCGACGGCAGGCGTGTGCTGTTCGACCCGGTGTGGGGCGAGCGCTGCTCCCCCTTCTCCTTCGTGGGGCCCCGGCGGCTGCACCCGGTCCCCGTGCCGCTGGCCGCGCTCGGCCCGGTCGACGTGGTGGTCATCTCGCACGACCACTACGACCACCTGGACCTGCCCAGCATCAAGGTCCTGGCCGGCACGGACACCCTGTTCGCGGTGCCGCTCGGCGTCGGGGCGCACCTGGAGCGCTGGGGGGTGGCCGGGAACCGGCTGCGCGAGCTGGACTGGCACGAGTCCACGAAGGTCGGCGGCCTCACCCTCACCGCCACCCCGGCCCGGCACTTCTGCGGCCGCGGGCTGCGCAACACCCAGCACACCCTGTGGGCCTCCTGGGCCGTCGCCGGGGACGAGCACCGGATCTACCACAGCGGCGACACGGGCTACTTCGACGGTTTCCGGGACATCGGCGCCGACCACGGCCCGTTCGACGCGACGATGATCCAGATCGGCGCGTACTCGGACTTCTGGCCCGACATCCACATGACCCCCGAGGAGGGCATGCGCGCCCACCTCGACCTCCAGGGGGGACCGGAGCACGGGCTGATGCTGCCCATCCACTGGGCCACCTTCAACCTCGCCACGCACCCCTGGGCGGAGCCCGGCGAGGGAACGATCGAGGCCGCCCGTTCGGCAGGTGCCCGGATCGCCCTGCCCCGGCCGGGCGAGCCGTTCGAGCCGACGTCCGCGACCGTCCCCTCCGAGCCGTGGTGGCGCGGGGTGGCGCTCGAAGTGCCGGGCGGTGGTGCGGCCGCCGAGGTCCTCACGGAGGCCGTGGTCAAGACAGCCACGGACGCGGCAGCCATGGCCCAGGCCCATACGGAGCGTGACCGCAAGGGGCGTGCGGCGGCGGGCTCCGGGGACCAGGAGTCGCTCCCGACGGGCTGACCCGGAGCGCGAGGCGGACCGACCGCGAGGGCCGGGGAGCGAGAGGCTCCCCGGCCCTCGCCGCAGGGTGTGACCGCTCCTGAACAGGTCTGATCGTTTCGTCGCTCTTCACGGCCGGATGTGTGGCGGGGTTATCGGTCTGTCGTACGAGAGCTCATACCAGAGCGGGACGCTCACCGTATGAGTTTGTCAACTGCCCACCGCACATGATGCGCTGGCGGCTACTGTCAGTGGCCGTCGGGAAGCAGGACGGATCAGGGAGCGGGGGCCGGCACGTGCGGGCGCAAGGCGGACGAGGGAGTCGACGCGACGGGGACCCCCACGGCCCGCGCGCCACCGACGGCGGCACGACCCCTCGGACCGGCCCCGCCGTGGCTCCCGGCTCCGGACGGCACCCGCACGCCGGCCGCACCGGCACCGGCCGGCAGCCGGACGGGTCCGGGGGGACGGCCCGGGACGCACGGAAGCGGCCGCGCGAACCCGGCCGCATCCCGGCGAACCCCTCCGGCAGCCAGGCCCGACGCACCAGTACGAGGACACCGATGTCGCACCTCCGCGCCCCGGCCGCCCGCGCAGACCGCCGTGAGGGCGGGCGGCACGGCCGGCCGCCCGCCCGCACCGCACCCGCGCTGCCCGAGACCCGCATACGGCCCCAGCTGCTGCGCATCGCCGTCCTGCCGCCCGTCGCCGTCGCGCTCAGCGGATGCGCCGCCGTCCTCTACGCGGTCCGCTCGGGCGGAGCCCGGCCCGGTCCTACGCTGTGGGCCGTGCTCGGCGGCGCCGTCTTCGTGACCCTCGTCGGCATCGCCGTCGCGGCGGTGGCGGCGGGCCGGGCGGCGCGGTCCGTACGCGACCGGATCGGCGTCCTGCGCCGCGCCACCGCACGCCGCGAGGCCGACCTGCGCACCCTGGTCGAGACGCTGCGCCGCGGCGACGGCCCCCCGCAGCCCGCCCCGCCCGGCCGGCCCGGTGGCCCCGCCCGGGACGGCGACCAGTTCGACCTCCTGGGCGCCGACCTGGCCCGTGCGCACGACGGCGCCGTCACCGCCGTCCTGCAGGCCTCGCAACTGTCCAGCCAGACGGGCAGCGAACAGAAGCTCGAGGTCTTCGTCAACCTCGCCCGGCGCCTGCAGTCACTCGTCCACCGTGAGATCTCCCTCCTCGACGAGCTGGAGAACGAGATCGAGGACCCCGAGCTGCTCAAGGGGCTCTTCCACGTCGACCATCTCGCCACCCGCATCCGCCGCCACGCCGAGAACCTACTCGTGCTCGGCGGTGCCGTCTCCCGGAGGCAGTGGAGCAACCCGGTCTCCATGACCGAGGTGGTGCGGTCGGCCATCGCCGAGGTCGAGCAGTACCCGCGCGTGAAACTCGTCCCGCCCATCGACGGCACCCTGCGCGGCCATGCCGTCGCCGACGTCATCCACCTGCTGGCCGAACTCGTCGAGAACGCCACGGTGTTCTCCGCCCCGCACACCCAGGTGCTGCTCCGCGTCGGCCTCGTCACCTCCGGGCTCGCCGTGGAGGTCGAGGACCGCGGACTCGGCCTGCCCGCCGAGGAGCAGACGCGGATGAACGCCATGCTCGCCGACCCGGACCAGGTGAACGTCGGCCGGCTCCTCGCGGACGGCCGTATCGGGCTGTTCGTCGTCTCGCAACTGGCCCGGCGGCACGGCATCACCGTCCGGCTGCAGAGCAACATCTACGGCGGTGTGCAGGCGGTGCTGGTCGTGCCGCCGGCCCTGCTGGGGCCGGAGACCGGGTCGGGCACGCGCACGGGCACGGGGCAGGACGAGCGGGCCGCGGGCGGCACGGGGCCGGGAATCCAGGCCGCCCGCGTGCTCCCCGCCGGGCTGACGACGATCCCGGGGAGCACGGTCGCGCCGCCGTCCCCGTCCGGGCCCGCGTCCGGTTCACGGCTGCCCGTCCCGCCCGCCTCCGGCGCACGCCACGCCGCGCCGCCCGCGACGCCCCCCGCACCGGGCACCCGCAGCGGCCGACCCGCCCCGCTGCCCGTGCGCGGGGCCCGCCATGAACGGCCCACCCCGGCCGAGGCGCGGCCCGGCATCAGCCCCGACGACCGGTGCGTCCTCGAAGGGAACGGGACCGCACCGCCCACCCCCCGCAACGGCGCCGTGCGCGGCACCATGGGCAAGCCCGGACTGCCCCGCCGACGTGCCCAGGAGCACATCGCACCTCAGCTGCGCGACGGTCCCCTGCCGCGCCCGGACGCCGACCAGCCGGTCGGCCACGACCCCGGCCTGATAGCGGCCTTCCAGCGCGGCATCAGCCTCGCCCAGACCCGGCAGCACCGGGAGACCGGGGCTTTGGAGTCCCGCCCCGGGCTCCGGCGTGCGGAGGCCGGGCCCATGGAGTCCCGCCCCGGGCTCCGGCGCGCGGAGACCGGGCCTATGGAGCCCTCCTCCATGGGCTCCGCCGCTATGGGCTCTGCCTCCACGGACTCCGCCTCCATGGACTCCGCCCACAGCGACCCCGTCGTCGTGCAGCCGGTCTCCTTCGAGCCGCTCCCCACGGGTCTGCCCTCACCGGCCCTCCCGCCCCGCGGAGACGCCACGGGGCTGCCCGAGGCAGGCGGCACGCACGGCGGCGCGGCCGCGTCCCGCCCCGACCACACCGCCACCCGGCACGACGGGACCTCACCCGCCGGATGACCTCCCTCGTTCCCACCCCCACTCCCAGCCCTCCAGCAGACCTTCGTACCCCAAGGAGTCGATCCACCATGGCGAGCGATGCGCCGACCGCCCATGTATCCGACCTCGACTGGCTGATGACCGGCCTCGTACAGCGCGTGCCGCACACGACCGCAGCCGTGCTGCTGTCCTGCGACGGGCTCGTGAAGTCCGTGCACGGCCTCGACCCGGACAGCGCCGACCACATGGCCGCCCTGGCATCCGGCCTGTACTCCCTCGGCCGCAGCGCCGGTGCCCGCTTCGGCGACAGCGGCGACGTACGTCAGGTGGTGGTCGAACTCGCCTCGACCCTCCTGTTCGTCACCACCGCCGGCTCCGGCACCTGCCTGGCCGTGCTGGCCGGCCGCGAGGCCGACGCGGCGGTGCTCGGCTACGAGATGGCGATGCTGGTCAAGAGCGTCCGACCGTACCTGGTGACCGCTCCCCGGCAGTCCGTCGAATCCCCGGCGACGAGGTCTTGAGCGTGACGGCGGCCGGTGACGGGCCCTGGCTCGACGACGCGGCCGGGCGGCTGGTGCGCCCGTTCACGGTCAGCGACGGCCGCACCCGTCCGACCGTCGCGCTCGACCTCGTGTCGCAGGTGATGGCCACCGGGGCGACCCCTCTCGGCTACCTCGGCCCCGAGCACGCGCAGGCGCTCGACCTGTGCCGCGCGCCCGTCCCGGTCGCCGAGGTGGCCGCCCATCTGAAACTGCCGGTGGCCGTCACCAAGGTGCTGCTGGCGGACCTCGTCGACTGCGGGACGCTGACCACCAAGCCCCCCGCGTTCCACCACAACCCGACGGACCGGGCCCTTCTGGAGGCAGTGCTCGATGGACTACGACGGCAGCCCTGACCACGCCGGCCGGCCGGGCCGCGGCGCCGATCCGTTCCCCACCGCGACGTAGATCCTGGTGGCGGGCGGGTTCGGCGTGGGCAGGACGACCTTCGTCGGCGCGGTCAGCGAGATCGCGCCGCTCAGCACGGAGGAGCTGCTCACGACGGTCAGCGCCGCGACCGACGACCTCGACGGCATCGAGAACAAGATCGAGACGACCGTGGCCATGGACTTCGGCCGCATCACCCTCGACCGGCACCACGTGCTGGCAAGGACCACGCCGCGCCGCTCGTCCTCCATCTGGAGGGGCGGGACGGCCCGCTGCCCCACGGACAGGCGGAGTTCTCGCGGTGACTTGTGGGGGCGTGAAGGAAAGCTGAGGCGGCGCTTAAGAAATCCTCGATGGACCGGGCCGCCGCCGTACGGCAGATTGCGGTGTGATCCCACTCCTCACCCGGCTCGGGGGCTCCTTCGGCGTGCCCGGAGCCGGAACTCACCCCCAGGAGCCGTAGCGGTGAAGGCGCTGGTCAAACAGAAGGCGGAGCCCGGACTCCGGCTCGCGGACGTCCCCGAGCCGGTCATCGGGCCCGGCGACGTGCTGATCAAGGTGCTGCGCACCGGCATCTGCGGCACGGACCTGCACATCCGCGCCTGGGACGGCTGGGCGCAGCAGGCGATCCGCACCCCGCTGGTGCTCGGCCACGAGTTCGTCGGCGAGGTCGTCGAGACCGGGCGCGACGTCGGCGACATCGACGTCGGCGACCGGGTCAGCGGAGAGGGCCACCTGGTGTGCGGCAAGTGCCGCAACTGCCTGGCGGGCCGCCGCCACCTGTGCCGGGCCACCGTCGGACTGGGCGTCGGCCGCGACGGTGCGTTCGCCGAGTACGTCGCCCTGCCCGCCGGCAACGTCTGGGTGCACCGGGTGCCCGTCGACCTGGACGTGGCCGCCATCTTCGACCCGTTCGGCAACGCCGTCCACACCGCGCTGTCGTTCCCGCTCGTCGGCGAGGACGTCCTGGTCACCGGCGCCGGCCCCATCGGCCTGATGGCCGCCGCAGTGGCCCGGCACGCCGGCGCCCGCAACGTCGTGATCACCGACGTCAGCGAGGAGCGGCTGGAGCTGGCCCGCAAGATCGGTGTGAGCCTGGCGCTCGACGTCTCCGGGGCCACCGTCGCCGACGGACAGCGCGTGCTGGGCCTGCGCGAGGGCTTCGACATCGGCCTGGAGATGTCCGGCCGCCCCGAGGCGCTGCGCGACATGATCGCCAACATGACGCACGGCGGCCGTATCGCGATGCTCGGCCTGCCCGCCGAGGAGTTCCCCGTCGACTGGGCCCGGATCGTCACCTCGATGATCACCCTCAAGGGCATCTACGGCCGGGAGATGTTCGAGACCTGGTACGCGATGTCGGTGCTGCTGGAAGGCGGCCTGGACCTCGCGCCCGTCATCACCGGCCGCTACGGCCACCTCGACTTCGAGGCGGCGTTCGAGGACGCGGCGAGCGGCCGCGGCGGCAAGGTCATCCTCGACTGGACCGCGTAACCCCCCTTCTCCGCGAGCATCTTCAGGAGCCTTCCCATGTTCGACTCCGTGCGCGACGACCTGCGCGCCGCCCTCGACGAGATCCGCGCCGCCGGACTGCACAAGCCCGAGCGCGTGATCGGCACCCCGCAGTCCGCCACCGTGAACGTCACCGCCGGCGGCCGCCCCGGCGAGGTCCTCAACTTCTGCGCCAACAACTACCTCGGTCTCGCCGACCACCCCGAGGTGATCGCCGCCGCCCACGAGGCCCTGGACCGCTGGGGCTACGGCATGGCCTCCGTCCGCTTCATCTGCGGCACGCAGGAGGTGCACAAGGAACTCGAGGCCAGGCTCTCGGCGTTCCTCGGCCAGGAGGACACGATCCTGTACTCCTCCTGCTTCGACGCCAACGGCGGTGTCTTCGAGACGCTGCTCGGCCCGGAGGACGCGGTCATCTCCGACGCCCTCAACCACGCGTCGATCATCGACGGCATCCGCCTGTCCAAGGCCCGCCGCCTGCGGTACGCCAACCGCGACCTCGCCGAACTGGAGGCGCGGCTGAAGGAGGCGTCCGACGCGCGCCGCCGCCTGATCGTCACCGACGGCGTCTTCTCCATGGACGGCTACGTGGCCCCGCTGGCGGAGATCTGCGACCTCGCCGACCGCTACGACGCCATGGTCATGGTCGACGACTCCCACGCCGTCGGCTTCGTGGGCCCCGGCGGACGCGGGACCCCCGAGCTGCACGGCGTGATGGACCGCGTCGACGTCATCACCGGCACCCTCGGCAAGGCCCTTGGCGGCGCCTCCGGAGGCTACGTCGCCGCCCGCGCCGAGATCGTCGCCCTGCTGCGCCAGCGCTCCCGGCCGTACCTGTTCTCCAACACCCTGGCCCCGGTGATCGCGGCGGCCTCCCTGAAGGTACTCGACCTGCTGGAGGAGGCGGACGACCTGCGCGTCCGGCTCGCCGAGAACACGGCCCTGTTCCGCGGCCGGATGACCGAGGAGGGCTTCGACGTCCTCCCCGGCGACCACCCCATCGCCCCGGTGATGATCGGGGACGCGGCGCAGGCCGGCCGCATGGCCGAACTCCTGCTGGAGCGCGGCGTGTACGTGATCGGCTTCTCCTACCCGGTCGTGCCGCAGGGCCAGGCCCGCATCCGCGTCCAGCTGTCGGCGGCGCACTCCGGGGACGACGTGAACCGCGCGGTGGACGCCTTCGTGTCGGCCCGGGCGGAGCTGGAGGCCGAAAACAGCCGATGACCTGAGAGAATCGGTTGCATGATCGAGGCGCGGCGGCTCCACATCCTCCGTGCGGTGGCCGACCACCGCACCGTGACGGCGGCTGCCGCCGCGCTGTACCTCACCCCCTCGGCCGTGTCCCAGCAGCTCGCCGCGCTGGAGCAGGAGACCGGCCACCGGCTCGTCGAGCGCGGCGCCAAGGGCGTGCGGCTCACCCCCGCCGGCGAGATCCTGCTCAACCACACCAACGCCGTCCTCGCCCAGCTGCAGCGGGCGGAGGCGGAGCTCGCCGCCTACAGCTCGGGAGCGGCCGGCACGGTCACGGTCGCCTCCTTCGCCACCGGCATCGCCCTGGTCGTGGCGCCCGCGGTGGCCCGCCTGGCCGACTCGGCGCCCGGCATACGCATCCGTGTCCAGGACGCCGAGGGCGACGCCAGCCTGCCGATGGTCCTGGACCGGCAGGTCGATGTCGCCGTCGCCGTCGAGTACCGGGGCGCCCCTCCCGCCGACGACCCGCGGCTGGCCCACGTACCGCTGTACGCGGAGCCCTTCGACGCGGTCGTGCCCGTCACCCACCGGCTGGCCGACGAGCCGGAGGTGCCGCTCGCGGAGCTCGCGAAGGACTCCTGGATCGGCCCCTACCCGGGCAACCCCTGCCATGACGTGGTCGTCCTGGCCTGCGAGAACGCAGGGTTCCAGCCCCGTGTGGAGCACTCCTCGGACGACTTCCGCGCGGTCGTGGCCCTCGCCTCGGCCGACGTGGGCGTGGCCCTGGTGCCGCGCTCGGCGCTGCGCGGCATGGACCTCACCGGCGTCGTCGTCCGCCCCGTCGACGGCACGGCCCCCACCCGGCGGGTCTTCGCCGCGGTACGGCGCGGATCCGAGGAGCACCCCCTGATCCGCCCCGTGCTGGACGCGCTGAGCGCGGCGGCCCGGGCCCAGCCGCTGCCGGGGTGAGCACTCCGTAACACGGGGGTCTCATATCAGGGATGGCGTCCCGGATATGAGAAGCGAGCGCGCGGATTCCGTCGACCCCCGGCTGGCTGCCCGCCTGTCCGAACTGCGGTCCGAACACGGCTGGTCCCTGGGGGAACTGGCCGAACGCAGCGGAGTGAGCCGGTCCACCCTGTCCCGTGCCGAACGGGCGGAGATCAGCCCCACCGCCTCGACGCTGAACCGCCTGTGCGCCGTCTACGGGCGCACCATGTCCCAGCTGCTCAGCGAGGTCGAGGCCGCGCCGGAGCCCGTGGTCCGCTCCGCCGACCAGCCCGTGTGGCAGGACCACGCCTCCGGCTTCGCACGGCGTTCGGTGTCACCGCCCCACTCCGGGCTGCGCGGTGAACTCGTCGAGGGGCGCCTGACCGCCGGCGCCGACATCGCCTACGACCGCCCGCCCGTGGCCGGACTGGAACAGCACCTCTGGGTCCTGGAAGGAGCTCTCGACGTGACCGAGCGGGACACCGAGCACCGTCTCGGCGCCGGGGACTGCCTGCGGATGCGGGTGTGGGGCCCGACCCGCTTCCGGTGCGCGGCTCCCGAGGGCGTGCGCTATCTGCTGGCGGTGGTGCGGCCGTGATGCGCCTGGACGGGACCGGTCTGATCGAACACGCCGGAGAACTCGCGGGCCTGCTGGCCGACACCGTCGACGCGGGCGCCTCGATCGGCTTCCTCGCCCCGCTGGACCGCGCGGAGGCGCTCGCCTGGTGGCGGGAGCGGGCCGCGGAGGTGGCGGCGGGCCGGCTGGCCGTGTGGGTGGCGTTCGACGGCGGCCTGCCGTCCGGCACCGTGAGCCTGGTCTTCCCCGGCAAGGCCAACAGCCGCCACCGCGCCGAGGTCGCCAAGCTCATGGTGCGGCCGCAGGCCCGTGGACGCGGCCTCGGCCGCCGGCTCCTGGCCACCGCGGAGAACGCCGCCGCGGCCGCCGGCGTGACCCTGCTGCACCTGGACACCGAGACCGGCAGCCCCGCTGAGCACCTGTACCGCTCCGCGGGCTGGACCGCGATCGGCACCATCCCCGACTACGCGGCGAGCCCCGACGGGGTGCTGCGGCCGACCACGATCTACTACAAGCGGACCGGTCCCGCCGCGCTCACCGGGTGACTGTCAGCGCCAGCCGCTACGGTGCCTGCCATGCCGGACGCCGAAGACGTACGCCGTATCGCCCTGTCCCTGCCGGACACGACGGAGAAGATCGCCTGGAGCATGCCCACGTTCCGGGTCGCGGGCAAGATGTTCGCCACGCTGCCGGAGGAGGAGACCTCCCTCGCCGTGCGCTGCCCCAAGGAGGAGCGCGACGAGCTGGTGCTCGCCGAGCCGGAGAAGTTCTGGATCGCCGACCACGAGACCCAGTTCGCCTGGGTGCGGGCCCGGCTCGACGCGCTGGAGGACGAGGCCGAGCTGCGGGACATCCTCGCCGACTCCTGGCGCCAGGCGGCCCCCACGCGTCTGCTGGAGGCCCACCCCCGGCTGGGCCTCCCGGGGGACGCGGACTGAGGCCGGCCCCGGCTCACACCGGCGTCGCGGCGCCGACGAAGCCCCCGATGCGCTCCCGCAGCGACCGGGCGTCGAGACCGTGCGCGGCGACATGCTCCTCCACCTGCCCGTACCGGCGCAGTTCACGGCGGCCGACGCCCAGTCCCAGCACCCGGTGCGGCACATCCGCCAGCGCGTCGTTCGCGGCGGCCGTCGAGGTGCCGGCCAGGTAGGGCTCCACCAGGACGACGTCCGTCCCGGCCGCCTCGGTGGCCCGGCGCAGCGCCGCCCCGTCGAAGGGGCGGACGGTCGTCGCGTACAGCACGGTGACATCGAGGTCCTCGGTCGCCGCGAGCACGGCGTCGAGCATCGGCCCGACGGCGACGACGACGCCCGCGCGCCCCTCGCGGACGGTGCGGAAGCGCTCCCCGTCGACGGTCAGCGCCCGCCCGTTGGACCGCAGGGAAAGCCGGACGTACACCTTGTCGTCACCCGCGGCGACCGCGTGTCGCAGCAGGACCTCGGCCTCGTCCGGGTGGCCCGGTACATGGGCGGTCCAGCCGTCCAGGGTGTCGAGCAGGGCCACGTCGCCCGGCGCCATGTGGGTGTAGCCGCCCGCGGGCCAGTCGAAGGAGGCGGCCGCGCTCACCAGCACCGCCCCCGCGTCCTGGTGCCCGAGGTCCAGCGTGACCTGCTCGAAGGGCCGCTCCACCAGGAAGCTGGCGAAGGTGTGCACGACGGGCCGCAGGCCCGTCAGGGCCAGTCCCGCCGCGGCCCCGACCAGGAGCTGCTCGCGGATGCCGACGTTGACGACCCGGTCGGGATGCCGGCGGGCGGCCTCGGTGAAGCCGGCCGCGCCGATCTCGGCGAGGACGACGGCGACCCGGGGGTCCTCGTCCAGCAGCCGGGAGACGACGGGCGCGAAACGGCGTAGTACGCCATCGGCCCGTGCCCCTTCGACAGCAGGAACCGGTCCCGTTCCGGGGCGCCCGGGTGCTCCGGGTCCACTCGGGGCACCGGGTCGTAGAGCACCCACAGCTCGTCCAGTGTGGACGTCGCGGCCGGGCCGTGCTTCTCGTCGCCGGTCATCAGGCCCATGAGGTCCGGCAGGTCGGCGTAGGTGTGCGTGAGCGTCGTGTTCGTCATGGGCACGAGCGTGCAACCTCAAGTATTGTTGAGGTCAAGTGGCTTCCCCGCGGAAACCGGTGCGCGATCACCGGCGCGAGTGCGGTATTGTTTCCCTGCGTGTTCGGCCGGGGAAACTCCCAGGTCAGACGGGCACCGGGACGTGGCGCAGCTTGGTAGCGCACTTGACTGGGGGTCAAGGGGTCGCAGGTTCAAATCCTGTCGTCCCGACGGTGCGAAGGGTCTTCGCGGCAGCGGCCGCGAGGGCCCTTTTCTCGTGCCGGCGGCACTCCGTTCACCGGACGGCACGGAGCGGCACACGCGCGCCGGCGGCAGGGGCCGGGAAGCGAGGGCCTCCCTGGCTGGGCTGAAAGCCCGATCCGCGCACGTCCGCACGGTCGCGCGCCGAGGCCTGCCGCGAGGAAGGGATCTCTCACGATGAAACGCACCGTGGCTGTCTTCGGCGCCGGCTACATCGGCCTGGTGACGGGGGCCTGCTTCGCCGAGCCGGGACACACGGTGATCGTGCGGGACATCGTGCCGGAGCGGATCGATCGCCTGAACGCGGGCGAGGTGCCGATCCACGAGCCGGGCCTGGGCGAGATGACCGGGCGCAACCGGGAGCGCCTCCTCTTCACCCTGGACGCGAGCGAGGCGGTCAGGCGCGCGGAGATCGTGTACGTGTGTCGACACCCCGCCGACGACGTCGGGCGATGCCGACCTGTCCCGCGTCTTCGCGGTGATCGACGAGCTGCGGAGCGCCGCGCACCTGTCCGCCGTCGTCGTGAAATCCACCATCCCGGTGGGCACCGGCCGGCCCTTCCGGGCCGCACTCGACGACGCGGGCCTGGAGCACGTCGGCTATGCCTCCAACCCCGAGTTCACCGCGGAGGGCACGGCGGTCGCGCAGTTCATGCGGCCCGACCGCGTGGTGATCGGGACCTGGGACGAGGTCACCGCTGACCTCGTCGCCGCGCTGCACCGCGGTGTAGACGGGCCCGTCGTGCGGATGGACGTCGCCTCGGCGGAGCTGGCGAAACTGGGCGCCAACGCCGCGCTCGCCACGAAGATCTCCCTCGTCAACGAACTGGCCCACAGCTGCGAGGCGACCGGGGCCGACGTCACCCGGGTCGCCGAGGCGATCGGCATGGACCGCCGTATCGGCCCCCACTTCTTGAAGGCGGGGCTCGGCTGGGGCGGCTCCTGCTTCCCGAAGGACAGCCGGGCCCTGCGCGCCCTGGCGTCCAACACCGGCCACGTCTTCCATCTCCTGACGTCCGTCATCGAGGTCAACGACCTCCAGCCCCGGCGTCACATCCAGCGCCTGGGGTGCCCACCGCCTCGGCCTGCCGCCCGCGGCCCGGACCGGGTGCCTCAGATCGCACACCCCGCGTGCGCCAGCGCCTGCTTCAGCAGGACCCCGTGCCCGCCCGGCATCTCGCTCTGCACCGCCTCCGAGACGGCCTCCCGCGGGTCGAACCACACCAGGTCGAGGGCGTCCTGCCGGGGCCGGCAGTCGCCCGTCACCGGCACGATGTACGCGAGGGACACCGCGTGCTGGCGGGGATCGTGGTACGGCGTGATGCCGTGGGTCGGGAAGTACTCCGCGACCGTGAACGGCTGGAGGGACGCGGGGACGCGGGGCAGGGCCACCGGGCCGAGGTCCTTCTCCAGGTGGCGCAGGAGGGCGTCGCGGACGCGTTCGTGGTGCAGCACGCGGCCGGAGACCAGCGTCCGGCTGACCGTGCCCTCGGGTCCCATGCGCAGCAGCAGCCCGACACTGGTGACTTCGCCGCTGTCGTCGACGCGGACCGGGACCGCCTCGACGTACAGGATCGGCATGCGGGCACGTGTCATCTCCAGTTCGTCGGAGGACAGCCAGCCGGGCGTGGTTTCGGTCATGTCAGACATCGCTTGATCATACTTTCAGCCGTTCGGACTTCCTGGGTAGCCGCTCCGGGGGAACTGTGACCGTCCACACGCCGTCGGGTCGCCTCCCGGCGTGGGATCGGGCAGTCCGTAGACCCGCAGGGCGTTGTCCCGGCCGGCCCACCGCGCGATCCGCAGCGCGTCCGGCAGGGACAGTTCGTCGGCGTCGCCCCGCTCCTGGAGCAGCGCTACCAGCCCCTGCCGGAAGGCGAGCGCCCCGAGGCGGCTGGCTCAAGAACCACGGCGTGCGCACCCTGAACGCCGCAAGGAGCGCCGCCGACGCTGCGGTCACCGCCGCCGAGGCTCAGTTCACCGTCGTCCCCGGGGAGAAGACCGCCGCGAAGATGGTCCACACCCTGGCCAGGGAGGTGATGGCCCTCGATGAGGAGATCGCCCAGACCAACGCCCTCATCGAGGGCCGGTTTCGCGAGCATCCCGACGCCGAAGTGATCACCAGGATGCCCGGCATCGGCATGCCCGGAGCGGAGTTCATCGCCGTGACCGGCGGTGACATGACCGCCTTCGGCAGCCCCGACCGGCTCGCCGGCGTCTCCGGGCTCGCCCCCGCCCCCCGGGACTCGGGCAAGATCGGCGGCAACCTGCGCAGGCCCAGACGCTACAGCCGACGGCTGCTGCGGATGTTCTACCTCTCCGCCCCGGTCGCCACCGTGCACTGCCCCTTCTCCAAAGCCTTCGACCAGCGCAAACGTGCCGAGGGGCAATCCCACAAGCAGGCCGTCCTCGCGCTGGCCAGACGCCGCCTGAACGCGCTCTGGGCCCTGATACGCGACCACCGGACCTTCGAGGCCGTCACGTCCCAGCCCGCTGCCGCAGCGGCATGACCCCGTCACGAGGCGTCACCGTCCCGGCTTGACGACGTCATGGGAAATCCTCCTCGGTCCTCCTCGACGGGCGACGGCCGCACACGGGTCAGGGCTTCACGGCCACCGCGCCGTACTGCGGCACCAGCACGGCCGCGCCGGGCTCGGCGCGCCACTGCCCGCACGACACCAGGCCCGGCTCCAGCACCTCGAGACCCTCGAAGTACCCGGCGATGTCCGCGCCGCTGCGGGCGGTGATCGGGGGAATGGCGTTCTCGTTCCAGAACTCCATCGCCGGGATCTGGCCCGCACCGCCCAGTTCGTCGTCGAAGGTCGGGTGGGTCAGCACCAGGAAACTGCCCGACGGGACCGCGGCCATCACCCGGCGCACGATGTCCCGGGCCTTGTCGGCGTCCAGCACGAAGTTGAGTATGCCCAGCATCATCACGGCGACCGGCTCGGTGAGGTCGAGGATCTGCCCGGCGCGTTCGACGATGGACTCCGGGTCGTGCACATCGGCGTCGATGTAGGCGGTGGCGCCGTCCTGCGTGCCGGTCAGCAGGGTGCGGGCGTGCACCAGCACGATCGGGTCGTTGTCGACGTAGACGATGCGCGCGTCGGGTGCGATCCGCTGGGCGATCTCATGGGTGTTGTCCGCCGTCGGCAGGCCCGTGCCGATGTCGAGGAACTGCCGCACACCGCGCTCGCCGGCCAGGAACGACACGGCCCGGCCCAGGAAGTCCCGGTCCGCCCGGGCGATGTCCCGGATGACCGGGAACATGCCGGCGACGTGCTCGCCGACCTGCTGGTCGACCTCGTAGTTGTCCTTGCCGCCGATCCAGTGGTTCCACACGCGCGCGTTGTGCGCCACACCGGTGTTCAGCCTCGCCGAGCCGCTCGGCGGGGTGTGGCTCTCCCTCACGTCTCTTCCTCTCCTCGCCCGCACCGGCCGCGACCGGCCTTCGCCGCCATTGTGCCGCTCGCTTTATCACGCTGTCCCGGGAATCGGCGGGGTGAGCGGGGCGGTCCGCGGCGGGGGAGAGCCGCGCGGGCCGCCCTAGTCGAACATGCTGGGGTTCGGACTCGGCGTCTTGCCCGCGAGCACGTCCTTCAGGCGCTGGGTGCCCTGCTTCACCGCCTGGTCCACGGAGTCCTTCTGACCGCCGTCGAGTCCGCCTGCCGTGACGGTGATCGCGTCGTCGCCGACCCGTACGGCGGCGATGTCCAGGGTCAGAGTGACGTCCTGGCCCCCGGCCGGCCCCCGCACGGTGACGCGCACTCCCTCACGATCGTCGCCCACATCGGGCAGGGAGGTCTCGACGACCTGGACGGTGCGCTGCCCGCCGTCACCGTTCACGGTGAACTGGTCGCACTTCTCCGGCAGTTTGGCCATCCAGTGCAGGGAGTCCTCCGGGTCGGTCCGCTCGTAGGAGGCGACCTGGTACAGCAGGCGGGAGTCGCCCTGCTCGAAGCCGCGCAGCGCGGAGGCGCCCGACGGCCTGCCCAGCAGGTCGTCGTCGAACAAGGAGTTGATCAGCCGCTGGCAGGAGGCGGCCTGGGCCTTGGCGTCGAGGAAGTCCGCGACGTCGACCGTGCCGACGGGCAGGCTGTCGTTCCAGTTCTCGGCCTCGGTGTCCTTGACCTGGGTCCAGTCGTCCTCGACGTCCGCTTCGGTGATCAGCGCGGCGCGGGCACCCTCCGTGGTGAGGGCGGCGGTGGGCGAGGGGGTCTGCCGTTTCTCTCCGGCGACCTGCTCGGCGGTGACGCGCTGGGCCCGTGGAGCGTCCGTGCCGCCGCCGTCCGAGCAGGCGGCGGTGGTCAGCAGGGTGCCTGCCGCCACGGCGCAGGAGACGGCGCGGGCAAGACGGACGGGACGACGGCTCATCGGGAGTGCCTCCGGGGGACGTGACGCGTGCCCCCAGCGCACCACCGGCACCGGCCGCCCACCAGCGGCGCCGGACCGTTCGGGTGAGCCGCGGAGCGGCGTTCGCGGCGTTCCGGCATCGGCCCGGAGTTCGCGCCCGTGCGCGTCGACGTCGTGCGTGCGAGGTCCGTGGTCGACAACCCGTGCGGGCATGCCGAGCCGCAGAAGGTCCTCCACACGCCGCGCACCCGAGACCCGCCACCGGGCGCCCGGCCACCGTGGCGGACGTCGTGGCCGCGGCCGACTCCCTGGTGCGCAACGGGTCGGTCCATGCGGTCGAACCGACCGCGGACGGTGGGCGGTCGCCGGGCTGAGGGGGAGGGCCACCGGGCGGCGGATGCCGGCACGGCTTGCCCGGCGGGGGCGAGCGCGTCAGCCGGCTCGGCGGAGCGTGTCGTCGGCGACGTCCTGGTCCACCGCCGCCCGCGTCAGCGCGGCGGCGAACACGGCCGGGTCCGCCTTCCCGGCCAGGCCGGCCAGGCGCTCGGGGTCCTTCGGCAGGTCCAGCCGCTCCGCGCCCTGCAGGGCCTTGGCGTCCAGGTAGGGGGCGGCCTCCGCCAGAGGCCCTGGACCTCGCGGACGAAGATGTCGGCTCCGGACGGCCCCATGCCCGGGAACTCCCGCAGCAGCCGGCGCAGTTCGCCCACGGTTCCGTCCGCCTCGCGGGGCAGCCGCCGCAGGTCCCCGTGCCGGCGCTCGGTCAGCAGGCCGGCCGCGTCACCGAGCTGCGTGGCGGTGCGCTCGTCGTAGCGCCGGTGCCGCCCCGCCCGAGAGCGTCCACCCGGTCCTGCCGGCTCGCCCCGGCCATCCGCCGCGGATCGCCCAGCCCCGCCGCGTGCAGTTCACGGGCGGTGGCCAGCGCGATCGATCCGCGGATGCGGACGCTGAGCAGGTGGGACAGCACCAGCAGCCGGTACAGCGGCTGCGGTGTGTCCCGCAGCCGGATGCCCGCCTCCTCGGCGTAGGTCCGGCCGTGCGCGTCGAGCAGTTCCCGTACGACGCGCTCCGCGCCTTCCCCGGACAGAACAGCCAGCCCTTCAGCGGGTCGTGCCCGATCGTCATCAGCCGGTGCCGGCGGCGGGTGTCCGCGTCCGTCGTCTCCGGCTCGGGCTCGTTCTCCAGGTCCGCCTGTTCCGTGACCGTGTCCACGACCTTGCGCATCACGCGCAGGTCGTGGACACGGTCAGATCCGTACGCCGCTTCTGCAGGATCGCCAGGACGTGCTGCCCGGTCCGTGTGCCCGCCTGCTCCGGCAGCGGCTCCGTGGCCTCTTCGGCGTCCCGCACCCGCAGCCAGGCGGCGAGTTCCTGCGAGGTCATGTTCACCACGCGGTGGAAGTCCCCTCACAGCGCGTCGAGTTCGAGGGCGTCGGTCATCGCGTGCCCCTTCCGCGCGTACGTCGGTGCTCTGCGCGGACCCGGTCGTCCCCCGGGCGTGCCGTCCCGGGGGACGGCTTCAGCGGGGAAAGTTCTCGGCGTCGAACATCCAGCGCTGCTTCTCCAGGTCGGCGGTGATGCTGATCAGCAGGTCCTGGGTGACCGGGTCGGCCTCCTCGGTCACCGCGATGCGCTCGCGCAGCCGGCCGATCGCCTCCTGCAGCGACTCCACCATCACCTCGACGGCGTCCGAGTCGCGCACCCAGCCCTCCTTCGGGGCGGGCAGCGTGAAGGCCTTGGCGACGGTCTCCGGCCGGCCGTCCGGCGGCACGCCGAGCGCCGCGGAGCGCTCCGCGACCGTGTCGGCGAACTCCCGCGCGGCCGTGACCACCTCGTCGAGCTGGAGGTGGATGGACCGGAAGCGCGGCCCCACGATGTTCCAGTGGGCCTGCTTCCCGATCAGTGAGAGGCCGAGCAGATCGACCAGCGTGTCCTGAAGAGCCTCGCAGGCCACCTTCCGGGCGTCGTCGGGCAGGGTGCTCCGCACAGCCGTCATGGGGTGCTTCTCCTTCTCACGTCGTACCTCGTCGTCCGGAGCAGTGCGTCGCGCTCCTCCTCGCAGGTGCCGCCCCACACGCCCGGCGAGGCCTGGCCGTTGCTCAGGGCGAAGGCCAGGCAGTCGTCGGCGACCGGGCAGCGCGCGCAGATCCGTTTCGCGGCGTCGACGTCCCGCAGGGCCGGTCCCGCGGTGCCCACGGGAAAGAACAGCTCGGGGTCCTCGTCGACGCAGGCGGCGCTCCGCAACCACTCCATGAACGCGCGGATGCCCCGGGCGGACCGGTGCAAACCCGAAGCGGAACGCAGCCCGCCGAGCCCTCCCGCCTGCGATCGCCCCGTTCACAGGCCCATCCGGCCCTTGGAATCTTCCCAGAGACCGGACGGGAGGCTATAGTCCGAAACTAGCAGTGCTAACCAGCAGGCGGTGTGAGGAGCCCTTCCGTGCGTCCCGTCCACTTCGCGGCCGCCCGCCGCACCCCCATCGGAAAACTGCGGGGATCCCTCTCCCCGGTGCGGCCCGACGACCTCGCGGCGACGGTCGTGCGCGCCCTGGTCGGCGACGTGCCCGCGCTGGACCCGGCCCGCGTCGACGACGTCTACTGGGGCGCCGCCAACCAGGCCGGCGAGGACAACCGCAACGTCGCCCGCATGGCCGCGCTGCTCGCGGGCCTGCCCGAGTCCGTGCCCGGCGCCACCGTCAACCGGCTGTGCGCCTCCGGCCTGGAGGCCGTGACCACCGCCGCCCGCACCATCTCCGCCGGCGAGGCCGACATCGTCATCGCGGGCGGCTCCGAGTCCATGAGCCGCGCCCCCTTCGTGCTGCCCCGCCCCGACGAGGCCCTGCCCCACCGCATGGAGACCCACGACACCCGCCTCGGCTGGCGGCTGGTCAACCCGGCGATGCGCGACCTGCACGGCCTGCTCGCCATGGGCGAGACGGCGGAGGAGGTCGCCGAGCGGTACGGCGTCTCACGCGAGCGCCAGGACGACTTCGCCCTGCGCAGCCACCGGCGCGCCGCCCTGGCCCGCAAGAACGGCCACTTCGACGACGAGCTCCTGCACGTGGAGCGCCCCGACGGCGTGGTCGTCGACGTCGACGAGTGCGTCCGCGAGGACACCTCCCCGGAGAAGCTGTCCCGGCTGAAGCCCGTCTTCCGGCCGGGCGGCACCGTCACCGCGGGCAACGCCTCCCCGATGAACGACGGCGCGGCCGGCCTGCTCCTCGTCAGCGAGGAGGCCCTGAACGACCTGGGCCTCGAGTCCCTCGGCCGCTACGTCGCCGGCGCCTCGGCCGGCGTCCACCCCGACGTCATGGGCATCGGCCCGGTCCCCGCCACCCGCAAGGCCCTCACCCGGGCCGGCTGGAGCATCGGCGACGTCGAGGAGGCCGAGTTCAACGAGGCCTTCGCGGCCCAGGCCCTGGCCTGCGTCGATGAGCTCGGCATCGACCCCGACCTGGTCAACCCCAGTGGCGGCGCCATCGCCCTCGGCCATCCCCTGGGCTGCTCGGGCGCCCGCATCCTGACCACGCTGCTGCACCGCATGCGCCGGACGGGAGCGGGCCGGGGGCTGGCGACGATGTGCGTCGGCGTGGGCCAGGGCACGGCGGTCCTCGTCGAACGGCGCTAGCGGTCGCACCCGCCGCGCTGAGGCCGAGCCGAGAGCCGGACCGGCCCAGCAGGCGAGACGGCGCCCACCCCGTCGGTTCGTTGCACATAGCATCGGTGTTCGCATGAACACCATGACGCTCTGGCACATCACCGGCTGGGAGTTCGCCGCCCTGGCCTTCGCGGCCCTGCTCGTCGGTTTCTCCAAGACCGCCGTCAGCGGGGCCAACACCGTCAGCCTCGCCGTCTTCGCCGCGGTGCTGCCCGCCCGCGCCTCCACCGGAGTGCTGCTGCCGATCCTGATCGCCGGTGACCTGCTCGCCGTCGCCACCTACCGGCGGCACGCGCACTGGCCCACCCTGTGGCGGCTGTTCCCGGCGGTCGCCGCGGGCGTCGTCATCGGCACGGTGTTCCTCATGTGGGCGGACGACGCGACCGTACGGACCTCGATCGGCGCGATCCTGCTGCTGATGGCCGCCGTGACGGTGTGGCGCCGGCGGACGGCTGACCGGGAGGAGGAGCCGGAGGCGGTCACCGGCCGGGCGGGCCGGCTCAAGGCCCGCTCCTACGGTGTCCTCGGCGGCTTCACCACCATGGTCGCCAACGCCGGCGGCCCGGTGATGTCGATGTACCTGCTGTCCGCGGGCTTCCGCAAGCTCGGCTTCCTCGGCACCTCGGCCTTCTTCTTCCTCATCGTCAACACCTCCAAGCTGCCCTTCAGCGTCGGCCTCGGTCTGATCGACGGCCGCTCCCTGCTCCTCGACCTCGCGCTCGTGGTGTTCGTCGTACCCGGCGCCCTGTTCGGCACGTGGGCGGTGCACAGGATCAACCAGCGCCTGTTCGAGCGGCTGGTCATCGCGGCGACCGTCGTGGGGGGCCTCCAGCTACTGCTGCGCTGACCCCCGCAGCAGCGCCGGCAGGTCCGCGAACGAGTCGATCACCTGGTCGGGGGTGCCGTCGGCGGCGCGGAGCGCCTCCGGCCTGAACTTGCCGGTCCGCACGAGGACCCCGGTGATCCCGGCCCGCTGCGCCGCCAGCACGTCGGAGTCGACGTCGTCCCCGACCATCACGGCCGCGTCCGCGCCGACGCCCAGCCGGGTCAGCGCGGACGCGAAGAACGCCCGGGCCGGCTTGCCGGTGATCTCCGCCTCCACCCGGGCGGCCCGCTCCAGACCGGCCAGGAACGCCCCCGAGTCCAGCCGCAGCCCTTCGGCCGTACGCCAGTACAGGTTCCGGTGCATCGCCACCAGCCGGGCCCCGCGCTGCAGATGTCCGAAGACCCGGTCCAGCGCCGCGTACGAGAACTCCGGACCGGCCCCGCCCACCAGCACCACGTCCGGGACGGCACCGGTGTCCGCGGGGTCCACGACCGTCACCCCGTCGAGGTCCTCCACGATGTCGCCGCTGTTCAGCAGGGCGCAGCGGGCACCGGGAGAGTGCTCGGCGAGATGCTCGGCGGTGGCCGCGGGCGCCGTCAGGATGTCCTCGGCCGACACCGTGAACCCCGCGTCCGCCAGCGTCCGGGCGATCGACGCACGCGTACGGGACGTCGTGTTGGTGACCAGCAGGACCCCGAGCCCCACCTCCCGGATCTCCCGCAGTGCCTCCACCGCACCGGGCAGCGGTTCCCACGAGACGGTGAGCACCCCGTCGATGTCGATGAGCACGGCCCGTACGGACTTCATGACTGGACGATAGCCAGGGTGGGCCGTGCCCGCCGCTCCCGTACGGCCGGCCGCGGACATGACGTCCGGGCGGGGGCCGGTGTGTGGCCGGTAGGACCGCGGCCGTCCGTCGCGGCCGACCGGTGGGGACCCCGCGGCCGTCCGTCGCGGCGCGCCCTCGACGTACGCCTCCCGCGGTGCAGGATCACCGGGGTGCCGGCCCCGCCCGGGCCTACGCCGCCGACCCGGGTGCCCGTCGCTCAGGGCCTTCGCGGGCCTCCGTGCGCGGGCCGGAACGCCCGCACGGGTGCCCGGCGATGCGGGCGCCAGTCGTGTCAGGTCAGTCGCGCGGGTGCCGGCGCAGCAGATAGGTGTCCATGATCCAGCCCTTGCGCGCACGCGCCTCGGCACGCAGCCGCTCGATGCGGGGCGCGGCCTCGGCGATCGGCCCGGAGACCAGGATCTCGTCCGGGGTGCCCAGGTAGGCGCCCCAGTAGATGTCCATGTCCTGGTCCGCGTACTGACGGAACGTCCGGTGGGCGTCGAGCATCACCACCACGTCGTCCACGCCCTCCGGGAACCCCTCGGCGAGCCGCCGGCCCGTGGTGATCTGCACCGGCCGGGCGATACGGCTGAGCCCCGTGCGGTGCCGGGCGGCCAGCGCCGCGACACTGCTGACGCCCGGCACGACGTCGTACGCGAACGCCACCGCGCCCCGCTCCAGCACCTCCTCCAGGACCGCGAGGGTGCTGTCGTACAGCGACGGGTCGCCCCACACCAGGAACGCGCCGGTCTGCTCCTCGCCGAGCTCCTCGGCGATCAGCCGCTCGTAGAGGCCGGCCCGGGCGCTGCGCCAGCCCCCGACGGCGCGGGCGTGGGCAGCGCCGTCCGCGGACCGGTCGCGCTCCGGGTCCGGCGCCCCGACGACGCGGTACGTGCCCTCCTCCAGATGCGCCCGGAGCATGTCCCGCCGCAGTCCGGTGAGCTCCGGCGCCGCCTCGCCCTTGTCCAGGACGAAGAACACGTCCGTGCTCCGCAGCGCCCCGACCGCCTGCAGGGTGAGCTGGCCGGGGTCGCCCGCGCCGATGCCGATGACGTGGATCCTTCGCACGTTCCGAGTCTGCCCCACACGACCGCGCCCCCGCCCCGGGGCTCAGTGCCCGGGCGCCGCTCCGCGCAGTCTCGGCGCCCGGGCCGCCGCGTCCACGGGCCGGGCGTCCTGTTCCAGGTCCGCGGCCAGCTCCCGTGCCCAGGCGGCCATGGCCCCGACGTCGACGCCGTGCGGCTGCGGCTGCCCGGAGACGGACACCCACACCTCCGTCGCGCCCGCGCCGCGCCGCAGCAGGCGGGCCCCGCCCGTGAGGTTCCCGCGGGCCGCGTGGGTCAGGCCCACGGCGAGCTGGGCCAGACCGCGCCACAGCTCCCGTTCCTCCTCGGGGCCGGACTTCCAGGCGTCCTCGAAGACCTCGTGCGCGTGGAACGGCCTGCCCTCGTCCAGCAGCCGCTGCGCCTCCGCCACCGTCTCCCGCGGGGTGCGGACCACGCCCTCGGGCTGCCGGGGCACCCCGTCCTCGCCGTAGGGCAGGGGCCTGCCGAGACCGTCCCGGGGGCGGGCGTTGCGTGCCCGTCCCTCACCGTCGCGGTCCCGGGTGCCGCCCGGCCTCTCCGCGCTGCCGCCGCTCGTGCTGCCCATACGCCGATTGTCGCGCCCGGCCCGCTTTCGGCGCGGCCGGGGGTGTGGGGTAAGGTGCTCTTCGCGTGATCACGCCGGGTACGGCGAGGGCGCGCATCGGGACGTGGCGCAGCTTGGTAGCGCACTTGACTGGGGGTCAAGGGGTCGCAGGTTCAAATCCTGTCGTCCCGACTCGTATGAGTCGCAGGTCAGGGCCGGTTTCGGAGGATCCGAAACCGGCCCTTGATCATTCTTGGGGACCAGTGGGAGATCCAGCGTCCTTGACCGAGGTCGACGGGTCACGACGATCGGGCTCGGTAGCGAGCGCGGTGCCCGCAGCACTCTGAGGTGTGCGGAGAGGGCCGCTCCGGCGGCCGTGATCTTGTGTACGTCCGGGTGCAGGTAGCGCTGGGTGGTGGTCGGGGGCCCGTAGCCGGTGATCCTGCGCAGGACGCGCACGTGGACTCCGGCGTCGGCGAACCAGGTCAGTCCGGTGTGCCGGAGGCCATGGCGGCGCAAGTGCTTCGTAGCCGAGCTTGGTGACCACCTCGTCCCAGTGCGTGGCGTCGCGCAGGACGGCGGTGGAGATGCGTCCGCCTCGCGGGACTCCGTGTGGGTGAGCTGGGAGCGGATGACGACGACGGTCACGGAGTGCTCGTGGTCGATCACGCGCATTCTGCGGGCAACTTCCGGATGGTCCAGCTTCTCTCGCAGTGCCTCGATGACTTCTCCGGTGGCTCCGTCGGGATCTGTGGAGGAGCGTCCGGCCTGGAGTTGGTGGCGGTGCTGGTAGGAGGAGCGCAGGGTGTCCAGGTCGTCGGGGGCTGCCAGGCCCTTGCCGAAGCGGCGGGATGCTGCTGCGATGCCGGATCGGTTGTAGATCACTTGTGGCTGGAGTCCGCCGGTCGGCTCGGAGATGATCAGGACGCTGTCTTGGGTTCTGCGGTGGCCTTCGCGGTTGATGCGTCCGGCGGCCTGCTGTTCGGACTCCGGCAGCGACCTGGCGCGGAATCCGTGCGGGAAGTCGAGGTCGACGCCGGCTTCGCGGGCCACAACCGGCAGGGCTCTCGTCGACTCGGGTGTCGACGTATGCCCCGTCCCCGGTCCGCGCATCCCAGGTCTCGCCTCCGCAGCCCTTCCAGCCGGTAGCGCCGCCCGCAGCCGCCGCGCCGCAGCCGCCGCAGCAACGCCATCCAGCATCTCCGTCTGAACCCCTTACGGCGGAGAACAAGCAGACCCCCTCGCAGGGAGAGCCAACCCGCCCCGGCGAGGGGGTCAGCCATGTCCCGACGAGGGGCGGCCACTCTGACTCTGAGGTTGTACTTCCCCCTGTTCACCTGCATCCAGCCTGGCCGAGGGCGCTGCATCACCCTCCTGACCTGGTTCGTCTTCCATACCGCCGCTTCGCACGCCCGGCTCGGGTGATGCACGGTGAGCACCGCTTCCCGGCCAAGCGGGCCGCCACCTGAAGCTCGCCGGGCTCGGCCAGCGGCAGTCGGCAGCCGAGGGTGGCCGCCCCGGCGAGGGGCCTGCAGAAACCCTGTCGACGGGGCTGTACGCACCGGGCAGGGGAGGTCTGCCGGTGCGGGGTCGACCCGAACGCCGGGCTTTCCGGCCGCAGGCAGACCCCACCACGCTCCGCGGCCCGCCGCCCAACGCGGGAGTGCTCTTCGGCAGCGACACCTGGAGATCACCACCTGACGGATGCGTGTCAGTCGGCCTCACCGACGTCCGCCGGCACACGCCGTCGACGAAGGCCGGTCGGCCACGACTGGGCACAGTCGGTCTGCGGGTGGAGAGTGGGCGCTTGACAACCTCAGATGCGAGTGGTTAATTACTTATATCGCCATGGCGAGCAGGAGCAGTAAGAGGCAGAAGTGTCCGCCAGGCTCCTGTTGAGCAGGCAATATGCAACCTGAACGAGGTCGAAGCAAGCAGTTTGATCACTCGGCAAGGCATCCAAAGCCTTCCATGAGGACCAACTATGCGATCGACCGCTTGAAAGATAGAGGATCAGACGTGACTGACACGGTTTCCACCTCGCGGAACACGGACGACATCCGGGCCGGCGCACAGCAGGCGTTCAAGAACCACCTGGACTACCTGTCGTCCGGGCGGATCTCGGAGTGGGTGGATCTGTTCACCGAGGACGGCGTCCTCGAGTTCCCCTACGCGCCCAAGGGCTTCCCGACCAGGACGGTGGGCAAGGAGGGGCTGTTTGAGTACATGAAGAACTTCCCCGAGCACTTCAAGGTGGAGTTCATCGACCTGCACTTCCACGAGACGGTTGATCCGTCGCTGGTGATCGCGGAGTTCAAGAGCCGGGGTGCCGCGCTGGCCACGGGGCGTCCGTACAACCAGACGTACATCTCGGTGGTGGAGACGAAGGGCGGCAGGATCAGCCGTTACGTCGACTTCTGGAACCCGCTGGTGGGCATGGAAGCCCTCGGTGACAGTCCGGCCGACATGGTCGCCGCCTTCAGCAACGACTGAGGCCGCATGTCACTCTCCGGGCGGGCGTGTCGCCCACCCCGACTCCGTCGCGGCGACCCGCCCGCCCGGAGACGGTCCGGCGACTTGACGCCTCGAGTACGGAAAGTGTTTGGTTACTCACATGGAGACGAGGACACGGCAGCGTTCCACTGCCGAGGAGCGCCGGGCCACGGTCATGCGTACGGCGATCAAGACGTTCGCCGAGCGTGGGTACTACGGGACCTCGACGATGGACGTGGCCAAGGCCGCCGGTATCTCGCAGGGTTACCTGTACCGGTTGTTCAAGGACAAGGAGACGCTGTTCGCGGCTCTGGTCGACCACTGCTCCGCCCGCCTGCGGGAGGGTGCCGCCGTGGCGGCCGCATCGGTGCGGAGCACCGACCCGGAAGAGGTCCTCAAGGCGCTGACCGCCTCCTATGACGAGATCATCGCTGACCGGGACGTGCTCATGATCCTCATGCACGCCCAGTGCAGCGCCAGTGAGCCGGTCATCGGTGAAGCCGTGCGCACCTGCTATGCCAAGCAGGTCGAGTACGTCCGCGCCGTCTCCGGAGCCTCCGACGAGCAGCTCCGCCGCCACTTCGCCGCCGGCCTGCTCAGCAACGTCATGATGGCGATCGACGCCACCACTCTCGACGCTCCCTGGGCGCGCGCACTGCGCGCCTAGCCGAAGTGTTTCGCGGGCCGCCCCGGGCGGCCCCTTTTCGCCCTCAAAAGTAAGCGGTCAACCGCTTAATTAATCGCCCAGAGAGGCTCCCCACATGCCACCCCACTCCAAGCCCCGCTCGACCGGGCTGCTGCTGGCCCTGCTCGCCTTCGCCCAGTTCATCAGCGCCATCGACTACAACATCGTCTACGTCGCGCTCCCGGAGATCGGCCGCGAGGTCGGCTTCGACGCGCAGAGCCTGCAGTGGGTCGTCAGCGGCTACGCGATCGCCTTCGGCGGCTTCCTGCTCCTCGGCGGCCGGGCCGCCGACCTCCTCGGCCACCGCCGTATGTTCACTACCGCCCTGGTCCTGTACGGCCTGTCCTCCCTGGCCGGCGGACTGGCCACCGACCCCGGGCTGCTCGTGGCCGCCCGCGCGGTCCAGGGACTCGGCGGCGCCCTCCTGCTGCCCGCCACCCTCTCTCTGATCGGCACCACCTTCACCGAAGGTGCCGAACGCAACCGAGCCCTGGCGATCTGGGGCGGCGCCGGAGCCGTCGGCCTGGCGCTCGGCTCCCTGCTGGGCGGCGTGCTGACGAACTACCTCGGCTGGGAGTCCGTCTTCTACGTCAACGTCCCCCTCGCCCTGGGCGCCGCCGCCGCGGCTTTCTCGATCATCGCCAAGGACGCGCCGCGTGAGCGGGGCCGCAGCTTCGACCTGACCGGTGCGCTGACCGCCACGGTCGGCTTCTCCGCCCTCGTCTTCGGCGTCGTGCAGGGGCCCGAGGCCGGCTGGGGTTCCGCCGAGACCCTCATCGCCCTCCTCGGCGGCGCGCTGTTCATCGGACTGTTCCTGATCGTCGAGTCCCGTACCGCTCACCCGCTGATGCCGCTGCGCCTGTTCCGCAACCGCAGTCTGGTCGCCGCGATGGGCATCACCTTCGTCTTCATGGGCACCTTCGGCGCCCAGTACTACTTCTTCACCGTCTACCTGCAGAACGTGCGCGGCTACGGCGCCCTGGCCACCGGTCTGGCGTTCCTGCCCTCGGCGCTGGTGGGCATGATCGGCACCAAGCTGAGCGAGAAGCTGCTCGGCAAGGTCGGCCCCCGTACGACGATCGTCACCGGTCTGCTCGTGGGCGCCGCCGGCATGGCCGTCCTGGCGCTGGGCATGTCCCCGAACGGCGGCTATCCGGCGCTGCTGCCCGGCGTGATCCTGCTCAGCCTCGGCCAGGGCATCACCTGGACCGCGATGTTCGTCGCGGCCACCAGCGGCGTCGACGCCCGCCACCAGGGCATCGCCTCCGCCATGGCCTCCACCACCCAGCAGATCGGCTCCGCCGTCGGCCTGGCGATCCTGGTCGCCATCGCCAACAGCGGCGTCGAGGTCACCACCGGCCCGGACCTCGTCCCCGGCCTGCGCACCGCAGGGTTCACCGCCGGCGCCCTCACCCTCCTCGGTGTGGCCATCGCCCTGACCCTGCGCCGGCCCGGCACCACCCCTCCGGCCCCCACCGCGACGCAGGCCCCGCAGCGGTCGGAAGCCGGCATCTCCGCCTGAACCCCCTGAGCGGAGAACACACAGACCCCCTCGGCGGGGCGGCCAGCCCGCCCCGCCGAGGGGGTCATCTTGCGTCATCCACAGCTGACGCTCCCCACTCCCACGTTCAGGAGCAGGACGGTGAAGGCGACGTCGGCACGTGCAACCACCGACGAACTGACCAGGACCCGCTTCTCGGTACTGGACCGCTCCCGCACCCGCACGAGCGAGGAACGGGCGGAGACGCTGAGGCCACCGTCCGCTTCGCACAGCAGGCCGAGGCCCTCGGCCACCACCGGTTCTGGGTCTCCGGACACCACAGCGTGCCCGGCGTCGCCGGCTCGGCCCCGACCGTGCTGGCCGCGGCGATCGCCTCCGCGACCTCGCGGATCCGGGTGGGAACGGGCGGCGTGATGCTGCCCGACCACCAACCACTCGTCGTCGCGGAGCAGTTCGGGGTGCTCGAATCCCTCTTCCCCGGCCGGATCGACATGGGACTCGGCCGATAGGTGGGCTTCACCACGGCGTCCGCAAAGCACTCGGCCGCGACGAGAGCGACGCCGACGACTTCACCCGGCAACCGGAGCAGCTGCTGGACTGGTTCACCGGCGAACAGACCGCCCACCCTCAGGTCCACGCCCGCCCGCCGAGGGCCTGCGGCCCGCGCCCTTCATCCTGGCCATGGGCACGGGCGCCCCCATCGCCGCAGAGCAGGGGCTGCCCCTGCTCATCGGTGACCTGCGCGACCGGGACCGGATGCTGCGGGCCATCGACACCTACCGGGTGGGCTTCCTCCCCTCCCGGTGGGCGGAGCACCCGTACGTCATCGTCTCCGGCACCGTGGTCGTCGCCGACACCACGGAACGGGCGCGGCGCCTGCTGATCCCGGAGGCCGGGTCGGTGGCGTACAGGCGCACGCGCGGCGTCTTCCCGTCCCCGTCCTCGGTCGCCGAGACCGAAGCTCGGCCGATGACCGCCAAGGAGCGCACGTGCTACGAGGACGCGCTGCGCGGTCACATCCACGGCACGCAGGACGAGGTCGCCGAACAGTTGTCGAAGGTGGTGGCTCTCAGCGGCGCCGACGAAGTGCTCGTCACCGCCAGCACCCACGACCGCGCGGACATGCTCGACTCCTACCGGAGACCGGCCCGCGCCGTGGGTCTGACTGCATGACCAGTGGCACGGACACGCACGGGGCGAGCAGCGACGCGCCCTCGGAGAGCAGACTCGTTGCCGTCGGCGTACCTCGCAGCGCCGCACAGCACGCCGCTGCCAGCCGGTGAGGCTGATCAGCCCGCGATTCGACGGCGGCTGACGCCTCGCAAAGGTCACCACACCAGCCCCCGTGACCGGCGAGTTCAGAGATCGGGAGACGACGACCGAAGGCGGCCCCCTTGGGGGCCGCCTTCACGTGGTCTTACCGCGGGCCGCCGTTGACCGCGCCCTGCCGTGGTTCAGCGGATGTCGTGGGCCGCGCGGCGGATGAGGTCGGTGACCGCCTTCGGTTCGGAGACCGCGACCGCGTGCGAGGCGCTGTCGACGGTGACGGTGTGCGCGCCGGCACGCTCGGCCATCCACTGCTCGGCCTTGGCCGGGATGTTGTAGTCCTGGCCGGCGACCAGGGCGTAGGAGGGGATGTTCTTCCAGGCAGCCTGTGAAGCCTTCTCCTCCAGGGCGAGGGAGGAGACCGGCCGCTGGGTGGCAGCCATGATCGCGGCGGTCGTGGCGGGTACGTCGGCGGCGAACTGGTGGTGGAACCTGTCCTGCTGGATGGTCAGTTCGGTGCCGGTGCCGCCGTCGGGCAGGGGGTAGGAGCTGGTGCTGAGGGTCTCGCCCAGGGTGCTGCCGGGGAACTTGCCGGCCAGCTCGCCGGCGCTCTCGCCGGCGTCCGGGATGAACGCGGCGATGTAGACCAGCGCCTTGACGTCGGGGTCACCGGCGGCGGCCTCGGTGATCACCGAGCCGCCGTAGGAGTGGCCGACCAGGACCACGGGCCCCTGCACCGTGTCCAGGACACTGCGCAGGTAGGCGGCGTCGCTGTGCAGGCCGCGCAGCGGGTTCGCCGTGGCGACGACCGGGTAACCGTCGTGCTGCAGACGCTGGATGACGCTGGACCAGCTGGAGGCCTCGGCGAAGGCGCCATGGACGAGCACGACGGTCGGCTTGGCCGGGCTGGCCTCGGCCTTGCGGGAGGAGGCGCTGCCGCTGACCGTGCTGGCGGCCAGCAGGGAGCCGGTCACGATCGAGGCCAGGGTCACGGCCGCGACGGTCTGGAGGGTTGAGCGGGTGCGAGGGAAGCGGGACATGGTGTTCTCCTTGAAGGCGGTGGCCGGGCGGAGCGGTCATGGTGGACCACACGCTCGGTGACGGTGTGTTCACGGTTGGGACGGACCGGGGCGGCCGGACGGCGTTGTGCGGCGCGCGGCTGCGGCGTCCGTCCGGAGCTCCGGCCGGGCCGCACTCGGCCGGCGGTCAGGAGCTGCTGTGCAGGCCGGTGCAGAGGAAGCGGTTGGCCTGGTCGACGGCTGCCTTGGCGGCGTTGGTGTCGGCGAGGACGTTGAGCATGGCGAAGTCGTGGATGATTCCGGGGTAGCGGACGGTGGTGACGTCGTTGCCGGCGGCGCGGAGCTTGGCGGCGCATGCCTCGCCCTCGTCGCGCAGGACGTCGGCCTCGTCGGTGATGACCAGGGCCTTGGGGAGGTCCGTGAGCTGGTTGAGGTCGGCGCGCAGCGGGGAGGCGAGGATCTGCTTGCGGTCCTTGGCGTTGGGGGCGTAGGCGTCCCAGAACCACTGCATGGCCTTGCGGGTCAGCCAGGGCCGTCGGCGAACTCCTGGTAGGAGGGGGTGTCGAAGTTGGCGTCGGTGACGGGGTGGAAGAGCACCTGCTCGCGCGGGGCGGGGCCGCGGCGCTGCTTGGCCGTGAGGGTGACGGCGGCGGTCATGTTGCCGCCGACGCTGTCGCCTGCGAGGGCGATCCGGGAGCCGTCGACGTTGATCTCGTCGCCGTGCGCGGCGACCCATGTGGTGGCCGCGTACGCCTGCCCGATGGCGATGGGGTAGCGGGCCTCGGGCGAGGGCGTGTGGTCGACGAAGATGACCGCGGCCCGGGCGCCGTGGGCGATCTGCCGCACCAGCCGGTCGTGGGTGTTCTCGTTGCCGACCCAGCCGCCGCCGTGGAAGTACATGACGGCGGGGAGGTCGCCGCTGACGCCGGCGGGGCGGACGATCCGGATGGTCACCTCACCGGTGGGGCCGACCTTGAGGGTGCGGTGGCTGACGTCGGCCGGCAGCTTGTCGACGGGCCCGGACTGGGCGCCGTCGAGCGCCTTGCGGGCGTCGTCGTGGGACAGCGTGTAGATCGGCGGGTTCTGCGTGGCCGCGTCGGCGAACGTCTGGGCGTCCTGTTCCAGGACCGGGGTGTTCGTGGTGGCGGACGGCGCGGCGGGAGAGGCCGACGCGTTGGCGGCGATCGTCGCCCCGGCAATGAGGGCGCCGGCCGCGGCGACGGCGATCTTGCGGTTGACTCGAACAGGGGTGGCGCGCACGGGGGATCTCCTGGTGGGTGGCGCAGGGGTGCCCGCCACCCGGGTGCGGAGGTGGGACCGGGGGGTCTGGCTGGGGATGGTGCGGGCGCTGGATGCGGCTGAACGTGCTCAGGCGCTGCCGAACGCGGTGCGCAGAGTGGCGATGGCCTGGCTGATGGCGGCTTCGGCGGCGTGGGTCTCGCGCAGGGCGTTGAGCATCACGAAGTCGTGGATGATGCCCTGGTAGCGGACCGAGGTGACCGGGACGCCGGCCCGGCGCAGCTTGTTGGCGTACGCCTCACCCTCGTCCCGCAGGACGTCGGCCTCACCGGTGATGACCAGGGCCGGGGGGAGGCCGGTGAGCTGCTCGGTGGTGGCGCGCAGCGGGGAGGCGGTGATCCGGGCGCGCTCGGCCTCGTCGGTCGTGTACTGGTCCCAGAACCACTGCATGGCATCGCGGCGCAGGAAGTAGCCGGTGGCGAACCGGTGGTACGAGGGCGTGTCGAAGGCGGCGTCGGTCACCGGGTAGAACAGCACCTGCTGCACCAGCGAGACGTCGCCGCGCTCCTTGGCCATCAGGGTCAGCGCGGCGGACATGTTGCCGCCGACGGAGTCACCGGCCACCGCGATGCGGGTGGCGTCCAGGCCCTTGGCGGCGCCGTCGGTGACGATCCAGCGGGCGACGGCGTAGTTCTGCTCGATCGCGACGGGGTAGCGGGCCTCGGGGGAGAGGTCGTACTCGGGGAAGACGACGGCCGCGCGGGCGCCGACGGCCAGTTCGCGCACCAAGCGGTCGTGGGTGTGGGCGTTGCCGAACACCCAGCCCGCGCCGTGGATGTAGATGATCACGGGCAGCGGTCCGTCGGAGTCGGCGTCGGCCGGGCGGACGATGCGGGCCTTGACCGATCCGGTGGGCCCGCCTTGGACAGTCACCCACTCCTCGGCGACCTCGGGCTTGCTGATCTCGCCGGACTGCACCTCGTCGACGGCCTCACGGCCCTTGGCCGGGCCCAGGTCGAACAGGTACGGCGGGTTGGCGGTGGCCTCGGCGAAGGCGGCGGCGGCCGGCTCCAGGACCGGGCTGGTGATGTTCTCGCACATGGGGACTCCTTGAAGGTGATGCCGGGGCCGGTGGCCTCGACGGCTGGTGCGCCCGGCCGATCGGCGGGCACGGATGGAACTATAGCGCTCGATTAAGTCGTGCACAACTTAATCGAGCAATACATGGTCGTGGGCGTCTGGAATGGGTACGATGGACGAGGCTGATCACCGGATGTAAGGACCGCACTCATGGGCCAGAACGAGCGCCAAGACGCCGAACAGGGTTCGCTGCTCCTTCAGGACCAGCTCTGCTTCGCCTTGTATGCCGCCTCGCGGTCGGTCACGACCCGCTACCGGCCCCTGCTGGACCAGCTGGGGCTGACGTATCCGCAGTACCTCGTCATGCTGGTGCTGTGGGAGCAGGACTCGGTCTCCGTCCGGGACCTGGGCAACGCGCTGCAGCTGGAATCCAGCACCCTCTCGCCGTTGCTCAAGCGCCTCGAAGCAGGCGGTCTGATCCGTCGGGAGCGGCGCGCCGAGGACGAACGCTCCGTTGCCGTACGCCTCACCCAGGCCGGCGCCGACCTTTGGGACAAGGCCCGCACCGTCCCCCTGGCCATCGGCGAGGCCATGGGCCTGACCCCTGAGCAGGACGCCACCGCAAAACACCTGCTCCGTCTGCTCACCGCGAACGTCACCCACGGTTGAGGCGCCGCCTCGCGGCCACACCGGCTGAGGCAGGGCCCGCGATTGCTGCTCCTTGTCAGATCTGCGGACGGGGGAGGCCGTGGTGAGCAACTCCTGGAAGCCCGGTCGTGGCCGCAGCAGGCGCGGTCGGCTCGAAACCTCGAAGTCACCTTCCTTCTCCTTCCGTTGGTCATGGGCGACGGAGTGTCAGCTGTCGGAGGCGTCTACGCCGGCATTGTGCTGAGGACCCACGCTGAACTCGGTTGGGGCCGGTTGCGCCTCGCGCGGCGTTTCATCGCACGGCGCTCGTCCTCGCCCAAGCCACTCCACATGCCGGCGTCCTGGCCGGAGTCGAGCGCCCACTGTCGGGCACTGTTCCCTCACAGGGCAGCGATGGCAGAGGGCCTTGGCCTCCTCGCGTTGCAGCAGCGCCGGTCCGGCGTTGCCGACGGGAAAGGACGGCTCGGGATCCTCCTCGCGGCATGCGGCCTTGTGACGCCAGTCATGACGATCCTCTCTGTCATGAGTCATGGAACGGGATGAGGCGGCGAAGCCGCCGCGCGGCGATGCCACGAGTCCCTGAGGTGGGCAGGGGCCTGACGTCGGCGCCAGGACCACGCCGGGTCGGGGGCTGTCAGCCGACGTCCTGGACGAGCTGACGGGCAAGATCGGGGTCGAGGCGACGGTGCTCCGTGCCGAGGGGCAGGGCTTGGCACGTCCGCTCGAGGAAGGCGGCGGTCGTCCGGGCCTGGGCCTCCGGTACGGCGTACGTCTGGCGGGCTTTCAACGTGACCTGCACGGTATTTGCGCCATCGTGGCGCGAGGTGCTGATCTCGACATCGCCGGCGCCGCCGGAGGCCGGCTGCTCGGTCCTGCCGACGATGGAGAAGGTCACGGGCAAGCCGGCCCGGACCTTCGCCCAGTGGGTGCGCGAGAACGCGGCCGCCCCCGGCGGCGCACCACCCCGCGGCTGCCGCGGTGCGCGCACCGGCCGCGGGTGGTGGCGCCCCGCCTGACAGCCGTGGCAGACGACCTTGACAGGCCATCAGGCGATCGGACTCCGCTTCGTCGGCATGACGTGTCGTGCGCGACGGCGACGCGTTCCCGCCGGGCGTCGCGGCAACGCGTTCCGGGCGCGGGTGGTGGCGCCGCGTGGGACCGTGGAGGGGAACCGGCATCCGGACCTCCGGAAGGAGCCCGGCCATGACCACCCACCCGGCCCATCCCGGCGCCGTGTCGATGAGGACCACCCCCGAAGGCCTCCTGTGGGAGCCAAGCGAGCGCTGGGTGCGCGGCCGCAAGGGCGACGTCACCGTCGTCGACAGCCGGCACCCGGTGCTCGTCTGGGAGCCCCACCTGCCCGTGCCGCAGTACGCCTTCCCGCGCGCCGACGTCCGCACCGACCTCCTCCGCCCGGCACGGAAGCCGCCCACCGGGGCCCACACCGGCTCCCGGGTGTTCTACGACCTCGACGCCGACGGCGAGGTGCGCGAGAACGCAGCCTGGACCTTCCCCGCCGGGGACCTCGCCGGCCACATCGCCTTCGAGTGGTTCGCGCGCCCCGACACCGTGCTCGACCACTGGTACGAGGAAGAGGAGGAGATCTTCGTCCACCCCCGTGACCCGCACAAGCGCGTCGACGCGCTGCCCAGCAGCCGACATGTGCGGGTCGAGGTCGACGGGCGGACCGTCGCGGACACCCGGACCCCCGTCCTGCTCTTCGAGACGTCCCTGCCGACCCGCTACTACCTCCCCCGCGAGGATGTCGGCCTCGACCTGTTCGTCGCCACCGACCACCACACCCGCTGCCCCTACAAGGGCATCGCCGCGTACTGGTCCTTGCGTGAGGGCGGCTCGCGGGTGCCGCCGAACCTCCTGTGGGGCTACCCGGAGCCGCTGCCCGCAGTGACGGCGATCCGGGGCCGTCTCGCGTTCTTCAACGAGGTCGTCGACATCACCCTCGACGGCGAGCCCCTGGAGCGGCCGGAGACGCCGTTCAGCCGGATGCTGCGCGGGACGAGCCGCCGGTGAGGCTGTCGAGCAGGGCGTCGAGCCCGGACGCCAGCCCCTCGTGGCCGCCCGGCTCGGAGAGCGCGGCCGCCGTCTCCCGCAGCAGGGGCAGCTCCTTGGCGGACAGCCGGTGCAGCCCGAGCCGGAAGGCCGGGTCGGTCTCGTCCGGGTTGTCCACCGTGGGCCGCAGCTCCACGGACACGTAGCCCAGCACCCAGGCGGTGACGGCACGGAAGACGGCGGCCGTGGCGGCCTCGTCGAAACCGGCGTCCCGCAGCAGGGCGAGCACCCGCTCGTGGTCCCGCAGCACCGCGGCGGGCCGCCGGGCGAGCGGCACCGCCAGCAGCCGCGTGGCCAGCAACGGCACCGCCTGCGGATGGGTGAGGCACGCGTCGTAGGTCGCCCGGGCGATCCGGTGCAGCCCGGCCCGCCAGTCGGAGCCCCGCTCCGGCCCGTTCCCCAGCCGCTGCTCCAGCTCCAGGTACAGCGCCTCGACCAGCCCGTCCAGCAGGGCGTCCTTGCTCGCGGCGTAGCGGTAGAGCGCCATGGCCTCGACGCCGAGCTCCGCGCCCAGCCGCCGCATGCTCAGCGCCGACAGCCCTTCGCGGTCCACCAGGTCCAGGGCACTGGCCAGGACCCGCTCCCGGCTCAGCCGGCCGTAGCGGCCGCGGTCGCTGGCGCGACGCGCCGGCTCGGTCTCCCCGGACTGGTCCCCGGCCATGCGCAGCCTCCCGAACGGTTCCGCCCCGTCCTCGACACGACGTCGCGTCGACTCTACGCACACCTCGGGGAAGTGTGTATGTATACGGCGTAAATATACGATTTCGGGCGGCGACGTCCCCCGCAGACGCTGCCGGACGCGGCCCTGGCGGCTGTCCCCAGGTCGCCGATGAGGGCGTGGGGACGGCTCCGTCGACCGGCCGTGCCCGCCCCCGGGCCCCGCGCCCACCGGCACGGCAGCCTCGGGCCACCGACTGCGTGCCGCCCCGGGCCCGCCCCGGCTCAACTCCTCGACCCGGGTGGAGACCTGGGTGGACAGCTCGCCCTTGAGCTGGATGGAGATGCCGCACGCGAGTTCCACGATCTCCATGCCGCGCGCGACCTCGCCGAGCGCGTCGGAGTGCACCTTGCCGTGCTCGGCGGTGATCAGCGCGGCGATCTCGTCGCGGTGCGCGTCGAGCGGCTCGCGGTACTTGAACAGGATCGCCGTGCGCCTGGTGAGGGAGGAGGTGCCCCAGCTCTCGAAGGCGGCCTTCGCGGAGGCGACGGCGGCGTCCACCTCGCCGGCGGTCGCGAAGGCGACCTGCTTCCCCTGGGCGCCGGTGGCCGGCTCGTAGACGGGGCCGAAGCGGCCGGAGGTGCCTTCCACGGGCTTGCCGTCGATCCAGTGGGTGAGGGTCTTCATGGTGGCGAGGGCCTTTCGGGGCAGCCGGGGTTCGGCAGCGGGTTCACAGGTGGAGGCGGCGGTCGGCGACCTTGCGGTCGTAGCGCGCGCGGGCCTCGACGGCGGCCTCGCGGGAGGCGGTCTCGGCGACCGGCACGTCCCACCAGGCCTCGGCCGGGGGAGCGGTCGGGGCCGGGTCGGTCTCGACGTACACGCACGTCGGCCGGTCCGAGGCACGGGCCGTGGCCAGGGCCCCGCGCAGCTCACCCACCGTCCTGGCGCGCAGCACGTGCATGCCGAGGCTGGCGGCGTTGGCCGCGAGGTCGACCGGGAGCGGGTCGCCGGTGAAGGTGCCGTCGGCGGCCCGGAATCGGTAGGCGGTGCCGAACCGCTCGCCGCCGGTCTCCTCGGACAGCCCGCCGATGGAGGCGTAGCCGTGGTTCTGGATCAGGACGACGTTGAGCGGCAGGCCCTCCTGGACGGCCGTGACGATCTCCGTCGGCATCATCAGGTAGGTGCCGTCGCCGACCAGCGCCCACACCGGCGTGCCCGGGGCCGCCTGCTGGACGCCGATGGCGGCCGGGATCTCGTAGCCCATGCAGGAGTAGCCGTATTCCAGGTGGTACTGGCGCGGGCTGCGCGCGCGCCACAGCTTGTGCAGGTCGCCGGGGAGCGAACCGGCCGCGTTGATCACCACGTCCTCGTCGCCGGCCACCGCGTCCAGCGCGCCCAGTACCTGGGTCTGGGTGGGCACGGCGTTGTCGTCGCCGGCGCGGAAGGCGGTCTCCACGACCTCCGCCCAGTGCTCCTTCCCGGTGCGGTACTCGGCCTCGTAGGCCTCGCTCACGCGGTGCCCGGCCAGTGCCCCGGCCAGCTGCTCCAGGCCGGTCCGCGCGTCGCAGACCAGGGGGCGCGCCGCCAGCTTGTGCGCGTCGAAGCCGGTGATGTTGAGGTTGAGGAACCGCACGTCCGGGTTCTGGAAGAGGGTGCCGGAGGCGGTGGTGAAGTCGGTGTGGCGGGTGCCGACGCCGATCACCAGGTCGGCGGTGCGGGCGAGGCCGTCGCTGACGGCCGTGCCGGTGTGGCCGATGCCCCCGAGGTCGGCGGGGTGGTCGTGGCGCAGCGAGCCCTTGCCCGCCTGGGTGGAGGAGACCGGGATGCCCGTGGCGTCCACCAACGCCCTCAGCGCCTCCTCGGCCTCGCTGTGGTGCACCCCGCCGCCGGCCACGATCAGCGGCCGTTCGGCCGACCGGATCGCCTCGACGGCCGCCGCGAGTTCGACCGGGTCGGGCGCGGGACGCCGGACGTACCAGACGCGCTCGGCGAAGAACTCCTCCGGCCAGTCGTACGCCTCCGCCTGGACGTCCTGGGGGAGGGCCAGCGTCACCGCGCCGGTCTCGGCCGGGTCGGCCAGTACGCGCATGGCCTGGAGCGCCGACGGGATCAGTGCCTCGGGGCGGGTGATGCGGTCGAAGTACCTCGACACCGGGCGGAGCGTGTCGTTGACCGACACGTCGGCCTCCACCGGGTGCTCCAGCTGCTGGAGCAGCGGATCGGGGGCGTGGGAGGCGAAGTAGTCGCCGGGCAGCAGCAGCACCGGCAGCCGGTTGACGGTCGCCAGGGCGGCGCCGGTGACGAGGTTGGTGGCGCCCGGGCCGATGGAGGTCGTCACCGCCTGCGCGGAGAGGCGGTTGAGCTGGCGGGCGTGGCCTACCGCCGCGTGCACCATGGACTGCTCGTTGCGGCCCTGGTGGAACGGCATCACGTCGGCGTACTCGACCAGTGCCTGGCCGACCCCGGCGACGTTGCCGTGGCCGAAGATGCCCCAGGTCCCGGCGATCAGCCGGCGGCGCACGCCGTCCCGCTCGGTGTACTGGGCGGACAGGAACCGCACCAGGGCCTGGGCGGTCGTCAGTCGGCGGGTGCGGGCGCTCATCGGGAGGTCTCCGGGGCGGTGTAGAGGGGGAGGCGGGGGTCGACCGGCTGGCCGGGCCAGGTGGCGCGGATCCAGGCGTGGTCGGGGTGGTCGCGGATCAGCCAGGCGCGCTCGGCCTCCGGGCCCGCCATGACGTTGAGGTAGTACATGTGGTGGCCGGGCGTGGCCATCGACGGCCCGTGCCAGCCGTCCGGGATGAGGACGACGTCGCCGTCGCGGACCTCGGCGAGCACGTCGGTGTCGCGGCCGGGGCCGGAGGGGGAGACGCGCTGGTAGCCGAGGCCGGGGACGCCGTCGTGGGCGGCGAACTCGAAGTAGTAGATCTCCTCCAGCACGGACTCCTCGCCCGGCCGGTGCTCGTCGTGCTTGTGCGGCGGGAACGACGACCAGTTGCCGCCCGGTGTGATCACCTCGACCGCGATCAGCTTGTCGCACTCGAAGACGCCCGCGGCGCCGAAGTTGTTGACCTGCCGGGAGCAGGTGCCGGTGCCCCGCAGCTCCACGGGCACCTCGGAGGCGGGGCCGTAGCGGGCGGGCAGCCGGCGCTCGCAGCGCGCGCCGGTCAGGGCGAACCGGCCGCCGGCGGCGGACGTCACGGTGGTCCGCGCGTCGCGCGGCAGGTAGGCGAAGTCGCTGACCCCGCTGAACACGTCGGGGCGGCCGTGCAGTTCGAAGGTCTCGTGGCCGAAGTCGTCAGCTGCGGCGACCGTGCAGCCGCCGCTGAGCGGGACGACGATCCACTCGCTGTCACCGGTGTCGAAGGAGTGCGAGCCGCCCGGCGGCAGCCGCAGGACCCGCAGGCTGGAGTACCCCCAGCCCGCCGTCTCGGGCGTGACGTCGACGGTGTACGGGCCGCCGGGGGCCTTGCCCGCGGGAAGGTGATGCGTCATCGTGTGCCTTTCGGATCACAGCAGGGCGACCGGCAGCGGACCGGTTCACAGCAGACCGACGGCCGTGTCCACCGCCTCTTCCACACTGCCCCCGGCCGGGTAGAGCAGCGAGCGCCCGACGACCATGCCCTGGACGGTGGGCAGCCGCAGGGCCTTGCGCCAGCGTTCGTAGGCGCCTTCCTGGTCGCCGCCGACCTCGCCGCCGAGGAGGACGACGGGGAGGGTGGAGGTCTGAAGGACCTCGGCCATGTCGTCCGGGTCGTCTGTGACGGGCAGTTTCAGCCAGGTGTAGGCGGAGGTGCCGCCCAGACCGGAGGCGATCGCGACGGACCGTGTCACGGCCTCGGCGGACAGGTCGTTGCGGACCCGGCCGTCGACGCGCCGCGAGATGAACGGCTCGACGAACAGGGGCAGGCGGCGTTCCGCCATGGCGTCGATCGCCCGGGCGGCGGACTCCAGGGTGGTCAGCGAGCCCGGGTCGTCGTAGTCGACGCGCAGGAGGAGCTTGCCCGCGTCGAAGCGGAGCCGGGCGATGTCCTCGGCGCGGTGCCCGGTGAAGCGGTCGTCCATCTCGAACGAGGCCCCGGCGAGTCCGCCGCGGTTCATCGAGCCCATGACGACCTTGTTCTCCAGCACCCCGAGCAGGAGCAGGTCCTCCAGGATGTCGGCGGTGGCGAGCACCCCGTCGACGCCGGGCCGCGACAGCGCGGTGCACAGGCGCTCCAGCAGGTCGGCGCGGTTGGCCATCGCCAGGCGCCGGTCGCCGACCCCGAGGGCGCCGCGCGCCGGGTGGTCGGCGGCCACGATCATCAGCCGGCCGCTCGCACCGAGCAGCGGGCGGCGCGTCCGGGCGGCCGCCGCCTCGGCGACGGCCTCCGGGGTGCGGGCTCTGATCGTGGTGAGGTCGGGGATGCCGATGTTCAAGGAGGGCTCCGTTTCAGTGGCGCGAGAGCGGCGACGACACCCCGGCGAGGAGGTCCTCGACCTCGGACTCGGTCGGCATCGCGGACGAGCAGGCGAGGCGTGCGGCGACATGGGCGCCGGCGGCGTTGGCGTGGCGCATGGTCTTCTCCAGGTCCCAGCCGGCGAGCAGGCCGTGGCAGAGCGAGCCGCCGAAGGCGTCCCCCGCGCCCAGGCCGTTGACCACCTCGACGGGCACCGGCGGCACCTCGGCGCGGCTTCCGTCGCGGTGCACGGCCAGTACGCCCCGGGGGCCCTGCTTGACCACGGCCAGCTCAACCCCCGCCTCCAGCAGCGCCTCCGCACAGGCCTGCGGCTCGCGCACGCCGGTGGCGACCTCGCACTCGTCGAGGTTGCCGACCGCGACGGTGGCGTGGCGCAGGGCCGCGCGGTAGTGGGAGCGGGCCTGGTCGGCGTCGCGCCAGAACATCGGGCGCCAGTCCAGGTCGAAGACGGTGGCGCCCGCCTTGCCGCGGCCCTCGAGGGCGGCGAGCGTGGCGGAGCGGCTCGGCTCCTCGCTCAGCCCGGTGCCGGTGATCCAGAAGACGCGGGCCCCGCGGATCGCGGCGAAGTCCAGCTCGTCGGTGCGGATCTCCAGGTCCGGGGCCTTCGGGCGGCGGTAGAAGTACAGCGGGAAGTCGTCCGGCGGGAAGATCTCGCAGAACGTGACGGGCGTCGGGTACGCCTCGACGGGGGTGACCCAGCGGTCGTCGACGCCGAAGCCCACCAGCTCCTCGTGCAGGTAGGTGCCGAAGGGGTCGTCGCCGGTGCGCGTGATGACCGCCGTACGGCGTCCGAGCCGGGCCGCCGCGACCGCCACGTTGGCCGCGGAACCCCCCAGGAACTTCCCGAACGTCTCCACGCGAGCCAGCGGGACGCCGGTCTGCAGCGGATACAGGTCGACCCCGATGCGGCCCATCGTGATCAAGTCGAAATACGGGGCTGGCCCGGCCATGTGCGACCTCCTGGGGAAGCTGGGGATGCGGGTCCGCTGGCGCCCTGACACGGTCGAGGGGCGTGGATCCACGGACCTGCCGCCTCCCAGGTGTAGGTCCCGGAGGACGGCCATGTCAATAGTTTGTACTTACATTCGGACCTGATTGTGAAATAATGTCTTAACAAAGTATTGACAGCGGCCGCTGTAAAGACTTGGATCCCGTGGCACCGCAACAGTGTGTTTGCGGCATCATGATCCGGACTCCGAAAGGCTCCGGGACCACGGATCCCTCGTGATCCCCTCCCTTTCCCCGCAGTAGCACAGTGAGGTGCCAGGAAAGATGGACCGCTCTTCTCACCCCCGCTCTCGCAGGTTCGCGCCCGCCGTCGCCGTGGCCGCGGCGGCGGCCCTGACCCTCGTCGGCTGCTCCAGCAGTTCCGGGGGCAAGAAGTCCGAGGAAGGCGGCACGAACGCCTCCGCCGGCAAGGCGACCACGCCGCGCATGACCGTCGCGCTGGTCACCCACCAGGCGCCCGGCGACACGTTCTGGGACACCGTCCGCAAGGGCGCCGAGGCCGCGGCCGCCAAGGACAACATCAAGCTGGTCTACTCCGCCGACCCGAACGCGGGCAACCAGGCCAACCTGGTGCAGAACGCGATCGACCAGAAGGTCGACGGCATCGCCGTCACCCTCGCCAAGCCGGACGCCCTCAAGAGCGTCATCGGCAAGGCCGAGAAGGCCGGCATACCCGTCGTCGGCCTCAACTCCGGCCTGAGCGACTGGAAGGAGCTCAACCTGCTGGAGTTCTTCGGCCAGGACGAGTCCGTCGCGGGCGAGGCGTTCGGCAAGAAGCTCAACGAGGTCGGCGCCAAGCACGCCCTGTGCGTCGTCCAGGAGCAGGGCAACGTCGGCCTGACCCAGCGCTGCGACGGCGTCGGCAAGACCTTCGACGGCGAGCTCGACACCCAGAACGTCAACGGCACCGACATGCCGTCGGTGAAGTCGACGATCACCGCCAAGCTCAAGCAGGACCCCTCCATCGACTACGTCGTCACCCTCGGCGCCCCCTTCGCGCTGACCGCGGTGCAGTCCGTCGGCGACGCGGGCAGCAAGGCGAAGGTCGCCACCTTCGACCTCAACAAGGACCTCATCAAGGCCATCAAGGGCGACGACATCCAGTTCGCCGTCGACCAGCAGCCCTACCTCCAGGGCTACCTGGCCGTCGACGGCCTGTGGCTGTACAAGACCAACGGCAACTACAGCGGCGGCGGCGAGCAGCCCGTGCTGACCGGTCCGGCCTTCGTCGACAAGGCCAACGTCGACAGGATCGGGGAGTTCGCCGCGAAGGGCACCCGGTGATGAGCATGACCCAGCAGGCCAAGCCGGCGGTGGACACACCGCCGGCCCCCGGCCCCCGGCAGTCCGACGGCAGGACGCGGCAGCGCTCGCCGGCGCTGCGGCTGCTCGCCCGTCCCGAGGTCGGCGTCCTCCTCGGCGCCGTCGCCGTCCTCGTGTTCTTCCTCTTCGCCGCACCCCCGGTGCGCGACGGCAACTCGATGGCGAACATCCTCTACCAGTCGTCGACCATCGGGATCATGGCCCTGCCCGTGGCCCTGCTGATGATCGGCGGCGAGTTCGACCTGTCGGCCGGCGTCGCCGTGGTCACCTCGGCGCTGACCGCGTCGATGCTCAGCTACCAGCTGACGCTGAACGTCTGGGTGGGGGTGCTCGTCGCCCTGCTCGTCTCGCTCGGCATCGGCGCCTTCAACGGCTGGATGCTGGTCAAGACCGGGCTGCCCAGCTTCCTGGTCACCCTCGGCACCTTCCTGATCCTCCAGGGCGTCAACCTCGCCGTCACCAAGCTCGTCACCGGCAACGTCGCCACCGACGACATCAGCGACATGGAGGGCTTCGCCCAGGCGCAGAAGATCTTCGCCTCGTCCTTCCGGATCGGGGACGTCAACGTCAAGATCACCGTCGTGTGGTGGCTGGTCTTCGCGGCCCTGGCCACCTGGGTGCTGCTGCGCACCAGGTACGGCAACTGGATCTTCGCGGTCGGCGGCAACAAGGACTCCGCACGGGCCGTCGGCGTGCCCGTGACCTTCACCAAGATCTCGCTGTTCATGCTGGTCGGCTTCGGCGCCTGGTTCGTCGGCATGCACCAGCTGTTCTCCTTCAACACCGTGCAGTCCGGCGAGGGAGTGGGCCAGGAGCTCATCTACATCGCCGCGGCCGTCATCGGAGGCTGCCTGCTCACCGGTGGCTACGGCTCCGCGGTCGGCCCCGTCTTCGGCGCCTTCATGTTCGGCATGGTGCAGCAGGGCATCGTCTACGCCGGCTGGAACCCCGACTGGTTCAAGGCCTTCCTCGGCGTGATGCTCCTCGGCGCCGTCCTCATCAATCTGTGGGTCCAGCGCACGGCGACCCGGAGGTGACAGCCATGACCAGCACAGAGACCGGTACCCACGGCGCCGTCCTGGCGGACACCCCGCCCGACGGCGACCGCCCCCTCGTCGAACTCCGCGCCGCCGGCAAGTCCTACGGCAACATCCGCGCCCTGCACGGCGTCGACCTCACCGTCCACCCCGGCAAGGTGACCTGCGTCCTCGGCGACAACGGCGCCGGCAAGTCCACCCTCATCAAGATCGTCTCGGGGCTGCACCAGCACACCGAGGGCGATTTCCTCGTCGACGGCGAGCCGGTGCGCTTCTCCACGCCCCGCGAAGCCCTCGACAAGGGCATCGCCACGGTCTACCAGGACCTCGCGGTCGTCCCGCTGATGCCCGTGTGGCGCAACTTCTTCCTCGGCTCCGAGATGACCAAGGGCCCCTGGCCCGTGCGCCGTCTCGACATCGAGAGGATGAAGAAGACCGCGGACGAGGAACTGCGCAACATGGGCATCGTCCTGGACGACCTGGAGCAGCCCATCGGCACGCTCTCCGGAGGCCAGCGCCAGTGCGTCGCCATCGCCCGCGCCGTCTACTTCGGCGCCCGCGTCCTCATCCTCGACGAGCCGACCGCCGCCCTCGGCGTCAAGCAGTCCGGCGTGGTCCTGAAGTACATCGCCGCCGCCCGCGAGAAGGGCCTCGGCGTCATCTTCATCACCCACAACCCGCACCACGCCTACATGGTCGGCGACCACTTCAGCGTGCTGCGCCTCGGCACCGTGGAACTGTCCGCCTCCCGCACCGACGTCAGCCTGGAGGAACTGACCAACCACATGGCGGGCGGCGCCGAACTCGTCTCCCTCAAGCACGAGTTGGCACAGGTCCGCGGTGTCGACGTCGACGGGCTCCCCGAGGAGGGGAACCTCACCGCTCCCGCAGCCGCGCCGTCGGAAGGAAAGTCCTGACATGGCCCTCGAGCTCGACCGCATCCGGATCGGCTCCGCCCCCGACTCCTGGGGCGTCTGGTTCCCCGACGACCCCCGGCAGGTGCCCTGGCAGCGCTTCCTCGACGAGGTCGCCGAGGCCGGCTACTCCTGGATCGAACTCGGTCCCTACGGCTACCTGCCGACCGACCCGGCCCGGCTCACCGACGAGGTGGCCCGGCGGAACCTCAAGGTCTCCGCCGGCACGATCTTCTGCGGACTGCACCGCGGCCCCTCCGAGTGGGACTCCACCTGGGAGCAGGTCAGCCGCGTCGCCGCCCTCACCCAGGCCATGGACGCCGGGCACCTGGTCGTCATCCCGTCGTTCTGGCGCGACGACAGGACCGCCGAGATCCTGGAGGCACCGGAGCTCACCACCGAGCAGTGGCGCCACCTCACCACGGGCATGGAGCGCCTCGGCCGCGAGGTGAAGGACACCTACGGCCTGGACATCGTCGTCCACCCGCACGCCGACACCCACATCGACACCGAGGAGCACGTCGAGCGGTTCCTCGACTCGACCGACTCCGAGCACGTCAACCTGTGCCTGGACACCGGGCACTACGCCTACTGCGGCGGCGACAGCGTCAAGCTGATCGAGACGTACGGCGAGCGCATCGGCTACCTGCACCTCAAGCAGGTCGACCCGGACATCCTCGCCGACGTGGTGAGGAACGAGGTCCCCTTCGGCCCGGCCGTCGCACGCGGCGTGATGTGTGAACCGCCCGCCGGCGTCCCGGAACTGGTGCCGGTCCTCACGGCCGCGCAGAAGCTCGGCGTGGACCTGTTCGCCATCGTCGAGCAGGACATGTACCCGTGCGAGCCGGACAAGCCGCTGCCGATCGCGGTGCGCACCCGCGCGTTCCTGAGGTCCTGCGGCGCCTGACGACCCGAAAGGACGGCCATGACCGAACGCGCCACCCTCGGAGTCGCAGTCATCGGCACCGGACGGATGGGCGCCGACCATGTGCGCCGCATCCACGAAGTCACCAGCGGTGCACGGGTGGTGGCCGTCGCGGACGTCGACGCGGAGCGCGCGAAGGCCGTCGCCGCCCGCGTCGGCGGCTGCACCGCCCACACCGACCCGGCGGCCGCGCTCGCGACGGACGGCGTCGACGCCGTCCTGATCGCCTCCTCGGGCCCGGCCCACGAGGCCACGCTGCTCGCCGCGTTCGAGCGTGACCTGCCCGTGCTGTGCGAGAAGCCGCTCACCCCCGACGCGGCCTCCGCCCTGCGCGTCGTCGAAGCCGAACTGCGCCTCGGCCGACGCCGGGTGCAGGTCGGCTTCATGCGCCGCTACGACCCCGGGTACGCGCAGCTGAAGGCACTGTCGGCGACCGGCCGGCTGGGCCGCCCCCTGATGCTCCACAACCGGCACCGCAACGTCGCCAGCCCGCCCTTCTTCACCAGCTCCATGCTCATCACCGACTCCGTCGCCCACGAGGCGGACGCGACCCGCTGGCTGCTGGGCCACGAGATCACCGCGGTCACCGTGCTGCGCCCCACCCCGTCCGCCGGCGCCCCGGACGGCCTGCAGGACCCCCAGTTCGTGGTCTTCGAGACCGACGGCGGCGCGATCAGCGACGTCGAGATCTTCGTCAACTGCGGCTTCGGCTACCAGGTCCAGGCCGAGCTGGTCTGCGAACGCGGCACCGCCCGCACCGGCGACGGCCACGACCTGATCACCCACACGGCCGGCCGCTGGGGCGGCACCATCGCCCAGGACTGGACCGAACGCTTCGAGACGGCCTACGACCGCGAGGTCCAGGCCTGGGTCGACGCCACCCGCCGCGGCGAGGTGACCGGCCCGAGCGCCTGGGACGGCTACGCGGCGTCGGCGGTGTGCGAGGCGGGGGTGCGGGCGCTGGAGGGCGCGGGACGGGTGGAGGTCGAACTCGCCGGGAGGCCCGCGCTGTACGCGTGACGCGTGGTGCCGGAAGGACCCGGGGCTCGCCCCCGGGCCCTTCCGGCGTGCGTCTCGGATCCTCCTCGTGCCGCGTCCGTCGTCCTGCGGCAGCGGGGCGTGTGCGCCGCGCCCGTCCCGTGGACGCTCACGCCGCGGGGGGCAACGCCTCGGTGCGGGTGCGGCGACGTCCGGCCACCGCCGCGTGGCCGGTGGCCGCACGAACGGGCGGGGACCTTCAGCGGGCGTTCCGTGCTCCGCGCCGCTCCCGGCCCCGGCCGATCAGGCCTGCCGTACCTCCTCGATCGTCACCGGCCGGTGCTCGCGCAGCGACAGCGTGCACGCGTCCGCGATCCAGCCCGCCTCCAGGGCGTCCTCGATCGTGCAGGGGGAGGGCCGGGCGCCGGCCACGACCTCGGTGAAGGCGGTCAGTTCGGCGCGGTAGGCCTCGGCGAAGCGGTCCATGAAGAAGTCGTGCGGGGTGCCCGCCGGGAAGGTCACGCCCGGCTCCACCGACCGGAGCGGCAGCTGGTCGTCCAGGCCGACGGCGATGGAGTCCTTGAAGCCGTGGATCTCCATGCGCACGTCGTAACCCCGGGCGTTGTGACGGGAGTTGGAGACCACCGCGAGGGTGCCGTCGTCGAGGGTGAGGATCGCGCCGGTGGTGTCGGCGTCGCCCGCCTCCTTGAGGTAGTCGGCGCCGCGGTTGCCGCCGACGGCGTACACCTCGGTGACCTCGCGGCCGGTCACCCAGCGGATGATGTCGAAGTCGTGCACCGAGCAGTCGCGGAAGATGCCGCCGGATGCGGCGATGTAGCCGGCCGGCGGCGGCGCCGGGTCCAGCGTGGTCGAGCGGACCGTGTGCAGCGGGCCCAGTTCGCCGCTGTGCACGGCGGCCCGGGCGGCGGCGAACCCGGTGTCGAAGCGCCGGTTGTAGCCGATCTGGAGGGGCACGTCCCTGCCCTGGACGGCCTTGAGCACCTCGACGCCCTCGCTCATCGTCCGGGCGACGGGCTTCTCGCAGAAGACCGGGACCCCGGCCTCGACACCGGCCAGGATCAGCGCCGGGTGGGCGTCCGTGGCGGCCGCCACGACGATGCCGTCCACACCGGCGGCCAGCAGCGCCTCCGGCGAGTCCGCGACGTCCGCCCCGAACCGCTCGGCGGCGGCCTTGGCGGCGTCGGCGAACGGGTCGGTGACGACGAGGGAGTCGACCGCGTCGAGGCCGGAGAGGGTCTCGGCGTGGAAGGCGCCGATGCGGCCGAGGCCGAGGATTCCGATACGCATGGGGTGTTGCTCCTAGAGAGGGGGAGGGGGTCCTGCGGGACGTCTCAGTCGAGCCCGCCGAGCACGTTCTGGTCCCAGTCGATCACCGACCCGGTGACCACCCCGGACCGGTCCGACAGCAGGAAGACCACGAAGTCGGCGATCTCGTCCGGCTGGCCGAGCTTGCCCATGGGCAGTTTCGCGGCGGCCTCGTCGCGCCAGTCGTCCCCGGCCCCGTGGAAGGTCTTCTGGGTGGCGTCCTCGCCCTCGGTCGCCGTCCAGCCGATGTTGAGGCCGTTGATCCGGACCCGGTCCCAGCGGTGGGCGTGCGCGGCGTTGCGGGTCAGGCCGATCAGACCCGCCTTCGCCGCGACGTACGGCGCGAGGAACGGCTGCCCGCCGTGTGCCGAGGACGTGATGATGTTGACGACGGTGCCCGGCGCCTCGCGCGCGACCATGTCCGCGACCGCGGCCTGCATGGCGAAGAACGGCGCCTTGAGGTTGATCGCGATGTGCTGGTCGAACAACTCCGGCGTGGTGTCCAGCAGCGTGCCCCGCGAGGTCAGCCCCGCCGAGTTGACCAGGCAGTCGATCCGGCCGTACGCGCCGACGGCCTCGGCGACGGCCGCCTTCGCCTGCCCGGCGTCCGCGAGGTCGGCCCGGACGAACAGCGCCGTGCCCCCGGCGGCGGCCAGTTCCGCCACCAGCGCCTCACCAGGCCCGGGGCGCCGCCCGGTGACGGCCACGACCGCACCCTCGCGGACCGCAGCCCGCGCGACGGCGGCGCCCACACCCTGGCTGCCGCCGTTGATCAGGACGGCCTTGTCGTCGAGAAGTCCCATGACGTTCCTCAGCTCTCTCGCCGTTCGGCACCGGCCCGCAGCCGTGCGCGCAGCGCCTCGGGCGTCCACTCCTCGCGGACCGCCCGCCGGACGATCTCCGCCTGCGAGGGCGGGGCCAGACCGTCGACCGGCGGGTCGCTGTCGAGGTTGGTGGGGAAGGGGTAGCCCTCGGTGCTCGCGGCGATCACGTGGTCCAGCCACTCCTGGTCGGCGCCCTCGGCCTTGCGCCTGAGCAGGACGGGATACACCGCGTTCGCGACGGCCTCCCGGTCCACCGTCTCCATCGCCCGCCCGAACGCGGACGACACCTGCAGCAGGTTGGCCATGCGGCGGACGTCCGCCGAGCGGTTGGTGCCGGCGGCGTGGAAGAGGGCCGGGTTGAAGAACACCGCGTCGCCCTTGGCGAGCGGCAGCTGCACGTGCCGCGCCTCGAAGTACGCCCGGAACTCCGGCAGCCGCCAGGCCAGATAGCCCGGCTCGTACTTCTGCGAGTGCGGCAGGTACAGCGTCGGCCCCGACGCGACCGGCATGTCGCAGTGCGCGACCGCGCCCTGGAGGGTCAGCACGGGGGAGAGGCGGTGCACGTGCGCCGGGTAGGCGGCGGCCACCTCGTTCGACAGGAAGCCCAGGTGGTAGTCGCGGTGCGCAGTCTGGGCGGCACCGCCCGGGTTGACCACGTTGAGCTGGGAGGTCACCTGGTAGCCCGGACCCAGCCAGGCGGTGGACACCAGGGCGAGGATGTCGTTGGCGTAGTAGTCGGCGAACGTCTCCGCGTCGTACAGGGCGGCCTTCTCCAGCGCGTTCCACACCCGGTCGTTGGCGCCCGGTGCGGCGAAGTGGTCACCGGCCGCCGCACCCGAGGCGCGCTGCTCGGCGATCAGCGCCTCGAAGACGACGGTGGCCCGGTCCACGACGTCCGGGTCGGGGAAGGCACCGCGGAAGACGACGATGCCGGGGCCGTCGGCGAGGGCCCGCACCAGCTCGGCCTGGACCACGCGGTCCCCTTCGAGCAGCGCGGAGTCGTAGACCGGCACGTTCCGCTCCACGGCGGAGGCGTGCGGATAGTCGGCGGGGTCTGTGGCCTGCTCGACCAGAGCGCGGAACGCGTCGAGATCGCAGTCCTGTTCGGACAGCCAGGCACGGTGGGTCAGGGAAAGGAAGGACATCGTCGTCCCTTCGGGGTCACGGAGCGACGCAGCCCTGCCATTCTTGTCAGTACAAACCCCTCGAACAACCGGCAGCGAGCCATCAAAAACCCCTCAAGGAGGCGGCGCATGGGCCACCCCTTCCCCATCCGGGAGATCGCACGACAGGCGGGGCTGAGCGAGGCCACCGTCGACCGTGTCCTGAACGGCAGGGGAGGCGTGCGCGAGAGCACCGCGCGCGAGGTCCACCAGGCCATCGCCGACCTCGACCGGCAGCGCACCCAGGTCCGGCTCGTCGGCCGGACGTTCATGGTGGACATCGTGATGCAGGCGCCCGAGCGCTTCACCACGGCGATCCGCGCCGCCCTGGAGGCCGAGCTGCCCGCCTTGCATCCGGCGGTGCTGCGCTCCCGCTTCCACTTCCGCGAGACCGGCCCGGCCGGGGGGCTGGTGCGGATCCTGGACCGGATCGCCCGGCGCGGTTCGCAGGGCGTGATCCTCAAGGCCCCGGACGTCCCCGAGGTCACGGCCGCGGTCGCCCGGCTCGCCGCGGCCGGCATACCGGTCGTGACCCTGGTGACCGACCTGCCGGCCAGCGCCCGGCTCGCCTACGTGGGCATCGACGACCGGGCGGCGGGCGCGACGGCCGCCTATCTGACGGGCCAGTGGCTGGGCGACCGCCCGGGCAACGTCCTCACCAGCCTCAGCAGCGGCTTCTTCCGCAACGAGGAGGAGCGGGAGATGGGCTTCCGCGGCGCCATGCGCGCCCGGCACCCCGAGCGGAGGCTGGTGGAGATCGCCGAGGGGCAGGGCCTGGACGCCACCCAGTACGACCTCGTCCGGGCGGCTCTGGAACGCGACCCGGGCATCCGCGCCGTGTACTCGATCGGCGGCGGCAACATCGCCACGCTGCGGGCGTTCGAGGACCTCGGCCGCGAGTGCGCGGCGTTCGTCGCGCACGACCTCGACCACGACAACACCCGGCTGCTCCGCGAGCACCGGCTGTCCGCCGTCCTCCACCACGACCTGCGCCAGGACGTGCGCGAGGCCTGCCACACCGTCATGCGCGCGCACGGCGCCCTGCCGCCGGCGGGCCCGACGCTGCCGTCGGCGATCCAGGTCGTGACGCCGTACAACATGCCTCCGCAGGCGGCCGTGTGATCCGGGCGCGCGACCGGGCGTGGGTCCCGGTGGGGTACGGCCGCGGCCCCTACCGTCGGGCCCATGTTCACCTCGCGCCCGGACGGCGGACCTGAGCGGCTGGTGGCCCTGGTCGACGGCGTCTTCGCCATCGCCCTCACCCTGCTCGTCCTGGACCTCTCCGTGCCCCGGGAACTCGATCCCGCCGCGTACCGCGCGGCCCTGCGCGAACTGCTCCCGGACCTCGGTGCGTACGCGCTGAGCGTCTGGGTGCTGGGCAGCTACTGGCGCGACCACCGCCGCATCTTCCAGGACGTCCGCGAGATCGACGGACAGGTCATCGGCCTCTCCATCGCCGGCCTGGGCGTCGCGGCCCTCGTGCCCTTCCCGACCCGGCTGCTCGCCGAGTACGGCGACCTGCCCGTGTCGGTCGCCGTCTACGCGGGAGCGGTCGCCGCGCTCGGCGCCTGCCATCTGGCGGTGGCCGCCGTCCTGGCCAGACGCCCCTGGCTGCGCCACGACAGGCCCTCCCCGGCGGCGACCACGCTCCACCTCCTCGACAGCGCCGTGATCGTGGTGGTCTTCCTCATCACGGTCCCGCTGGTCTTCGTGACCGGCCCGGCCCTCATGTGGATGTGGCTCGTCCTCATCCCGGCCAAGGCCTATCTGGGCCACCGCCTGGAAACCGCACCGGCTGGAGGGGGCCCCGCACGGTAGCCCGGAGACGGGGCCCGGTCCGCGACTGGTCCGGGGCAGCGAGTACACCGACACCTGGCTCCCCACCGACGCCCCCGGACCTGGCCGGCCGACCCCGGGCGCCGCGCCACGTCACGGCAAGACGCGTCAGCGCACCGCCCCGGCGTGGCACCCCCCCGGCCCGCCTCACGCCGGGGCGGGCACCTCCGCCCATGTGCCGCTCCCCACCGACCGCGCCATCGCGTCCAGCACCGCCGCGCTGCGCACCGCGTCCGTGAGCGTCGCGCCGTGCGGGGCGCCCTCGGCGACCGACCGCAGGAAGCGGTACGCCTCGACGACCTTCAGGTCGTCGTACCCCATGGCGTTGGCCGCGCCCGGCTGGAACGCGGCGAACTCGCCGTCGCCCGGGCCGACGTAGACCGTGCTGACGGCCTGGTCCTGGTACGTCGTGCCGCGGCTGACACCCAGCTCGTTCATGCGGCGGAAGTCCCAGAACACGGCGCCCTTCGTGCCGTGCACCTCGAAGCCGTAGTTGTTCTGCTCGCCGACGGAGACCCGGCAGGCCTCCAGGACCCCGCGTGCCCCCGAGGCGAAGCGGAGCAGACAGCTGACGTAGTCCTCGTTCTCGACCGGGCCGAGTTCCCCGCCCGCGGCGCGGCTGTGGCCCTCCGTCGCTCCGGTCGGACGGGCCCGCTCCGGCAGGAAGATCGCCGTGTCAGCCGCGAGGGACGTGATGTCGCCGAGCAGGAACCGGGCCAGGTCCACGCCGTGCGAGGCCAGGTCGCCCAGGACCCCGCTGCCGCCCCGCTCCCTTTCGTAGCGCCATGTCAGCGCGCCCTCGGGATGGGCGGCGTAGTCGCTGAACAGCCGGACGCGGACATGCGTGACCCTGCCCAGCTCTCCGGAGGCGATCAGCTCGCGGGCGGTCTCGACGGCGGGCGCGTTGCGGTAGTTGAAGCCGACCGTGCCCTGCACGCCCGCCCTCGCCACCGCGTCCGCCACGGCACCGGCGTCCCCGGCGGTCAGGCCCACCGGCTTCTCGATCCAGACGTGCTTGCCTGCCTCGGCCATGGCGACGCCCATCTCGCGGTGCAGGAAGTTCGGCGCGGTGATGCTGACCGCCCGCACCCGGGGGTCGGCGGCCACCTCGCGCCAGTCACGCGTCGTCGAGGCGAACCCGAACTGCGCGGCGGCCTCCTCCGCCCGGCCCGGCACCTCCTCCGCGACCGTCACCAGCTCCGGGACGAGGGGCAGCCTCGGATAGTGGTGCCGCACGCGCGCGTACGCCTGGGTGTGCACCCGCCCCATCCAGCCGAATCCGATGACGGCGACGCCGAGCGTGTCCACCATGAGAGCCCCTCTTTGGACCGTTCCACAACTTGTCCAGCCCACCCTGGGCGCGGTTTCACCGGGCTGTCAAGCCTTTGACAAGCGCCCGGCTCCCATGGAACGGTCCATGCCATGACCAGACCGCCGACGATCCGGGACGTGGCCGAACGGGCCGGTGTCTCCAAGTCGCTGGTCTCGCTGGTGCTGCGCGGCTCCGATCAGGTGCGCCCCGAGAAGCGGGACGCCGTGATGCGGGCCGCCGAGGAGCTCGGCTACCGGCCCAACGCCGCCGCCCGCAGCCTCAGCGAGCGGCGCAGCCTCCCCCGAGCTCTCGGCTCCGCTCGCGCAGGGGGGACCCCCATGGTCGGCGTCCTCCTCAACGACCTGCGCAACCCCTGGTTCGTCGACCTCCTGGACGGCCTCGACTCCCTGCTGCACGCGCACGGCCTCCACATGCTGCTGGCCGACGCCCGCCTCAACCGCCGCACCGGCCAGAGCCCGGCCGATCCGCTGCTGCACCTGCGCGTCGACGGCCTGGTCGTGGTCGGCACGCTGCCCGACCCGGCGGCCCTCGGGCCGGTGGCCGAGCGGATCCCGGTGGTGCTCGCGGGCTCCCGCGAACCAGCCCCGCCCGGCGTCGACGTCGTCGCGGGGGACGACGAGCGGGGCGCCGGGCTGGCCACCGAACACCTGATCGGACTCGGGCACCGCCGCATCGCGCACATCGCGGGCTACGGCGTCGTGGGGGAGCTGCGGCGCCGCGGTTTCGAGGCGACGATGCGCCGGCACGGGCTCGCCGACCGGGCGGTGGCCGAACCGGGCGACATGACCGAGGAGGGCGGCTACCGGGCGACCGTCCGGCTGCTCAGCCGCCCCGAACGGCCCACCGCCGTCTTCGCCGTCAACGACATCACCGCGATCGGCGTGCTCTCGGCGGCCGAGGAGATGGGGCTGCGCGTCCCGCGCGACCTGTCCCTCGTCGGCTACGACAACACGAGCATCGCCCGTCTGCGGCACGTGTGGCTCACGACGGTCGACAACACGAGCCACGAGATCGGCCGCCGCGCGGCCCGCTGCCTTCTGGAGCGTCTGGAAGGCGGCGGCGGAGCGGGACGGCTCGACCTGACCGCGCCCACCCTGGAGACCAGGGGGTCGACGGCGTCTGCGCCCGACCGCTGAGCGGATCCGTCCCCAGCCCGCTCTCCGTCAGAGGTTGATCGCGTACGCCTTGCGCAGGGTCTCGTGCACCGTCCAGGTCGTACGGTCACCCTCGCGCAGGACGGCCATGTCGCCGGGCCGGACCGTGAGGGTCGGGCCGCCCTCGACCTCGATCGTCGCCGACCCGCTCATCACGACGAACAGTTCGTCGGCCTCGGTGTCGGTGACCACGCCGGGCGTGATCTGCCAGACGCCCCGCACCTGTCGGCCGTCCTCCGACTCCCAGACCACCTTGCCGGTCACCTCGGGCGTCCCGGAGACGATCTGCTCGGGCGCGAGAGGCTCCGGTTCGAGCTCGGCGTCGGGGATGTGGAGTACGAAGCTGTGCGTCATACGGCCGACCCTAGCCGGGGGGAGCGGGGGAGCGGCCCCGACAGAGTGTGGGGCGCCGACGGGGCCGGGCGGACACAACGTCTCGCCGGACGCCGCGGCCGGCCACGCACGCACCGACGGCCCGCATGCGGCGAACGAAATCGCTGACAATCTTGTGTGGCTGGATCTGGGTTCGACAGGCACTCATTCAGGGAGGGCAACGCATGCCGACTCAAGCCCGTCCGGGCACCGGGGAGCAGGCCAAGCAGCACGCGCTCGCGCAGCTGCGGCAGACGATCCGGGGCTTCACCGCCTTCGCCCTGGCGGGCGTGTCCCGCATGGTCTTCATCGGCCTGGCCGCCCTCCGCGGTGCGCGCGGGGCGCCGGAGGACAGCGCGGGGCGGGCCCTCGTCGGCGCGCACGGAACGAGCGCGCCGTCCCAGGGGGGCGTGTACGGACACCGGCCGGCGCATCCGCGCGCGACCGGTGTCCAGGCGTGCGGTACGCCCCTGCCGGACGCGCCCCTGGAGCCCGCTTAGGGTGTGTGGCATATGCCGGGGAAGCGGAGGCCCCGGGCCATGAGCGCGACAGGGGTCAGAGGTGAACAAGGCGGGGGAATGGTGCGGCCGGCGGACCGAGGCGGTCAGGGGTGGCGTCACGGCGCTCCTCGCCGTGGCGGCCTGCGCCGGACACGCCACCAAGGCGGACCTGCCCTGGTGGGCCGTCCTCGCGGTCGCCGTGTCGACGACGGGCCTGGCGGGCTGGAAGGGGGCACGCACCGGCGGACCGGGCGCACGGCGCCTCGAACCCCCGGACTCGATCCTCGGCGCGTGCGAACCCTCGACTCCCGCGGACCGGATTCTCGGCGCGTGCGAACCCTCGACTCCCGCGGACCGGATTCTCGGCACCTGCGCGCCCCCGCAGCCCCCGGCCGGGCACCCGCCGTCCCCAGGGCGCTGAGGCCGAGTGGCCGTTCGCCCATGCGGTAGGCTTGACCTGCGTGATCACGCGGGTCTCCCGCGCGAGCCACATCGGGACGTGGCGCAGCTTGGTAGCGCACTTGACTGGGGGTCAAGGGGTCGCAGGTTCAAATCCTGTCGTCCCGACAGATGAGGCAGCAGGCCGGAGGGCCGTACCGGACGGATCCGGTACGGCCCTCCGCCGTGTGGCGCGGGGACGCGCCGCTCGTGCGCGCGTGGCGTGGCCGAGGACGTCACCCACCCCCATGGGCGACGTCCTCGACCGCTCCCCCGGTGCCGGACTGTGGCTCAGGTGTCCGTGCGGCGGGACCGTGCCGTCACCAGCACACACCGCCGCCGTCTCGCCGGGACTCCGGGCGGAGTTCAGGCGGACACGGACGTGGTAGCGGCGGCCCTTCACGAGCCGGGCGCTGGTCGTGGCATTGTGCGGAGTCCCCCCGTCGTCCGGGCCGGCGAGGTAGCGCGGCTCCCCCTCGACCCGCTGGTCGACGCCCTGCCGGTCCGCGGCGCCACCGACGTGCCCCGGATGCTGACCTTCCGGGCGGGCGAGGTGACCGTGGACGTCGAGGTGACGGCGCATGGCCTGATGGGCCAGCTGCTGCCGCCGCAGCCGGCCAGGATCGAGGTCCTCGGCGGACCCCGCCCCGGCGCCCCGCTCACGGCCGACGACCTGGGCCGCTTCACGGGCGGGGCGCCGCCGTCGGGCCCGTTCGCGCTGCGGCTGCGCACGGGCGGGGACGTGGTCGTGACGGAGTGGCTGCGGGCCTGGGTCCACACCTGACGGACGGGGGCGCGCCCGGCCCGGCGTCCTCCGGCCGGTGCCGCCTCAGGTGGACACCGCGTCGACCAGGCCGGCCAGCGCACCGGCGAGTCGCTCCAGCCCGGCTCCGGCGGGACCGCCCGGCTCGGTCATGTAGGTGTCCCGGCGGATCTCCACCATGAGCGCGTGCACCTCGCGGCGCTGTCCGTGGAACTCCAGCGGCACGTACGCCCCGCTGAACGGGCTGTCGAGCCCGGTCTCCCCGAACGCCCCGCGCGCCGCGGCCAGCAGTCCGGCCGGGGTGTGGAAGGGGTCCGTGCCCAGGCAGACCGCGGGCCGGGGCCCGTCGCCGTGGAGTTCGTAGGGCAGCCGCCTGCTGGGGTACGAGTGCACGTCGATGATCACGGCCCGCCCGGTGGCCGCCAGCCGGTCCGCCACGGCCCGCGTCATCGCCCGCGCGTACGGCAGGAAGAAGCGCTCGACGAGCGGGCCGGCCTCGAAGTCGCCGGGCCGCAGCACCTCGCCGTGCGTGGTCCGCGTGTACACCGCGCCCATCCCGACGGCCCGCATCTCCTCCCGCTCGTCGGGGAACCGCTCCGGGTCGACGACCAGCCGCGACAGCCGGTTGACGAACCGCCACGGCGTGACGCCGGCCAGGCCGGCCGCAGCCCCGGCGATCCGGGAGGTGTGTGCGTCGGTGATGTGGTCCAGCTCCCGCGCCAGTTGGTCGTCGTCGAGCACGATCCCCGCGCGGACGTCCCTCGGTATCTCCCACGCGGAGTGCGGCACGTGCAGGATCACCGGGGAGTCGGCGGCACCCGGCAGGAGTGCGAAGGACGGATCGTCGGACGTCGGCATCGGGTGGCTCCGGGGGTGTCGTCCAGAGGGTGGGTCGGAGGATCCCGCCCGCGTCCGCCGGCTCGCGGGCGCGGACGGGGAGGAACTGGTCACCACGCGGGAGGGGCGAGGGCGGCCCGGGGTGCGCCCGGACACCGCTCCGCCCCGGCCGGGCGTGCTGCCGGCCGGGGCGGAGTCGGTGGACCGAGGGGGTCCGGAGCGTCAGCTCAGGGACGCCAGGGCCTCGTTCCACGTGGTCGACGGGCGCATGACCTCCGCGGCCTTCGCCGGGTCGGGCTGGTAGTAGCCGCCGATCTCGGCCGGCTTGCCCTGGACGGCGGCCAGCTCCTCGACGATCTTCTGCTCGTTCGCGGCGAGCGTCTCGGCGAGCGGGGCGAAGGCCTTCGCCAGGTCCGCGTCGTCGGTCTGCCTGGCCAGCTCCTGCGCCCAGTACAGGGACAGGTAGAAGTGGCTGCCGCGGTTGTCGATGCCGCCGACGCGCCGGGTCGGGGACTTGTCCTCGTTGAGGAAGGTCGCCGTGGCGCGGTCGAGGGTGTCGGCCAGCACCTGGGCGCGGGCGTTGCCCGTCACCTTGGCGAACTGCTCCAAGGACGGCACCAGCGCGAAGAACTCGCCCAGGGAGTCCCAGCGCAGGTAGTTCTCCTTGACCAGCTGCTGCACGTGCTTGGGCGCCGAGCCGCCGGCCCCCGTCTCGAACAGGCCGCCGCCCGCCATCAGCGGGACGACCGACAGCATCTTGGCGCTGGTGCCCAGCTCCAGGATGGGGAACAGGTCGGTCAGGTAGTCGCGCAGCACGTTGCCGGTGACCGAGATGGTGTTCTCGCCGCGGCGGATGCGCTCCACCGACAGCTTCGTCGCCTCGACGGGGGACAGGACGCGGATGTCCAGGCCCTCGGTGTCGTGCTCCGCCAGGTACGTCGTGACCTTGGCGATCAGGTTGGCGTCGTGGGCGCGCGTCTCGTCCAGCCAGAACACCGCCGGGTCGCCGGTGGCGCGGGCGCGCGTGACGGCCAGCTTCACCCAGTCCCTGATCGGGGCGTCCTTGGTCTGGCAGGCGCGGAAGATGTCACCGGCCGAGACGGCCTGCTCGATCAGCGCGGTGCCCTTCTGGTCGACCAGACGGACCGTGCCCGTGGTGGCGATCTCGAAGGTCTTGTCGTGGCTGCCGTACTCCTCGGCCTTCTGCGCCATGAGGCCGACGTTCGGCACCGTGCCCATGGTCGACGGGTCGAAGGCGCCGTTGGCCTTGCAGTCCTCGATCACGGCCTGGTAGACGCCCGCGTAGGAGGAGTCCGGGATGACCGCGAGGGCGTCGTGCTCCTGGCCGTCCGGGCCCCACATGTGACCCGAGGTGCGGATCATCGCCGGCATGGAGGCGTCGATGATGACGTCCGACGGGACGTGCAGGTTGGTGATGCCCTTGTCGGAGTCGACCATCGCCAGCTCCGGGCCCTCGGCGAGCTCGGCGTCGAAGGAGGCCTTGATCTCGGCGCCCTCCGGCAGGGCGTCCAGGCCCTTCCAGATGCCGCCCAGGCCGTCGTTCGGGGTCAGGCCGGCCGCGGCGAGCTTGTCGCCGTACCGCGCGAACGTCTTCGGGAAGAAGGCGCGCACCACGTGACCGAAGACGATCGGGTCGGAGACCTTCATCATCGTCGCCTTCAGGTGCACCGAGAACAGCACGCCCTGGGCCTTGGCCTCGGCGACCTGCGCGGTCAGGAACTCGCGCAGCGCGGCGACGCGCATCACGGAGGCGTCGACGACCTCACCGGCGAGGACCGGCACGGACTCGCGCAGCACGGTGGTGGTGCCGTCGTCGCCGACGAGCTCGATGCGCAGCGTGCCGTCCTCGGCGATCACCACGGACTTCTCGGTGGAGCGGAAGTCGTTCTCGCCCATCGTCGCCACGGCCGTCCCGGACTCGGCGGACCAGGCGCCCATGCGGTGCGGGTGGGACTTGGCGTAGTTCTTGACCGAGGCGGGGGCGCGGCGGTCCGAGTTGCCCTCACGCAGGACCGGGTTCACGGCGGAGCCCTTGACCTTGTCGTAGCGGGCGCGGATCTCGCGCTCCTCGTCGGTCTTCGGGTCGTCCGGGTAGGCGGGCAGTGCGTAGCCCTGGCCCTGCAGCTCGGCGATCGCGGCCTTCAGCTGCGGGATGGACGCCGAGATGTTCGGCAGCTTGATGATGTTGGCGGCGGGCGTCTTGGCCAGCTCGCCGAGCTCCGCGAGGGCGTCCGGGATGCGCTGGTCCTCGGTCAGGTACTCCGGGAACACGGCGATGATGCGTCCGGCCAGCGAGATGTCGCGGGTCTCCACAGGTACGCCCGCCTGCGAGGCGTACGCCCGGACCACCGGCAGGAAGGAATACGTCGCCAGTGCGGGGGCCTCGTCAGTGTGCGTATAGATGATGGTCGAGTCAGTCACCGGGTGCTCCGCTCCACGTCTGCAACATTGCTCGACATCAAGATATCTCGTGGGCGACCTCGTCTCGACAGGGGTCCGCGACCGGTTTCACGCAACCGATCGACCCGGCGTGGCCGGTGGCCGTCCGGTACGCACCGAGCGGCTCGGCGGCGACCGGGCCGGGTACACCTGCCGCCCCCGCTCGCCCATCGCCACGAGGTGGTGCGGATCACGGTCGGCGACTACGCGATCGAGGAGCGGCAGGGCCCGCACGGCCTGCCGCCGCGGGACGTCGTCCCCACGGCCCGGGCCGCCGACGCTGGCGCCCGCGCTCCCCCCGGCCCCGGTGGAGTGGGTCGAGCAGCGGCTCGGGGTGTACCCCTTCGAGACGTACGGCCTGCTGCCCTGTCGCCTCCGGGGTCTCCGGCCAGGACCTCACCGGCTTCCTGCGGGAGGGGCTGTACGCCACCAGGACGCCGAGGATGCCGGGGCACCCGGACGGGACCGTGACACCGGCGACGGCGTCCCCGTCGGCACCGCGTGACCGCAGGGACGCCCGCCCGCACGACAACTCCGCGACGCTGTAACGCCGCCGGGTCCGGTGCGGCTCAGTCGAGTGCGGCTCAGTCGAGCCGGGCGGAGCTGAACTCGCCCGGCTCGACCCCGCCGGTCCGTTGCTGAGGGATCACCGAGACCCCGCCCTGCTGGAGCGTCACCGTCCGTGCCGGGGCGGGGATGCGGATGCCCTCCGCGCGGTAGCGCCGGTGCAGCCGCTTGATGAACTCGTGCTTGATCCGGTACTGGTCGCTGAACTCGCCGACGCCCAGGACGACGGTGAAACCGATGCGGGAGTCGCCGAAGGTGTGGAACCGGATGATCGGCTCGTGGTCCGGTACCGCGCCCTCGACCTCGGTCATCGTCTCGGCGATGACCTCGTTGGTCACCCGCTCCACGTGCTCCAGGTCGCTGTCGTAGGCCACGCCCACCTGCACCAGGATCGTCAGCTGCTCCTCGGGGCGCATGAAGTTGGTCATGTTCGCCTGCGCGAGCTGGCCGTTGGGGAGCACGATGAGGTTGTTGGACAGGTTGCGGATCGTCGTCTGACGCCAGTTGATGTCCTCGACGTAGCCTTCCTCGCCGCTGCTGAGCTTGATGTAGTCACCGGGCTGGACGGTCTTGGAGGCGAGGATGTGGATGCCCGCGAAGAGGTTCGCGAGGGTGTCCTGCAGCGCCAGCGCGACCGCCAGGCCGCCGACGCCGAGAGCGGTGAGCAGCGGGGCTATGGAGATGCCCAGCGTCTGGAGCACCACCAGGAAGCCGATCGCCAGGACCAGGATCCGGGTGATGTTGACGAAGATCGTGGCCGACCCGGCGACCCCCGACCGGGACTGGGTCACCGAGCGCACCAGCCCGGTCACCACGCGGGCCGCCGACACCGTGGCGACGAAGATGAGCAGCACGGTGAGCACCTGGTTGGTGGTGTGCTGCACCGTGCGCGTCAGCGGCAGCGCCGCCGCAGCGCCCGCCGCGCCGCCCACGACCGCGGCCCAGGGCACCACGGCCCGCAGCGCGTGCACGATGACGTCGTCGCCGCTCCAGCGGGTGCGGTCGGCGTGCCGGCCCAGCCAGCGCAGCAGGACGCGCAGCGCGAACGCCGCCAGCAGGCCGGAGCCCAGGGCGATGCCGGCGAACAGCAGATCGTCCACGGTGAGTGCCCGGTTCACCGGTCACCTCCCGGGATCGCGACCGCGGCGAACGCCGTCGCCGGCCGCCGGATGTGAAGTTTCGTCACGTCGTCACCTGCTTGTCTCCGGGATGTCCGTCGGTGCCCGACCACCCTGACCAGCGGCCGACACGGTCGTTCATCCTGCCGCATCCCGCACGGAGTTCCGTACCGGAGCGGACGGTGTGCGCCCCGTGGGGTGCTGCACACCGTGTGTGGTCACCCCGCGCGCGTCACGGGTCCGTGAACGTCCCGTGCCGGCCCGCGCCGGAGGCGAACCGGGCGGCGCCCCGCAGGCTTTCGGCCAGGACGGCCGAGCCGCGCCGGAACTCGCCGTCCAGCGGGGCCGGTTCGTCCAGGCCGTCCTGGTCCAGGACGGAGGCCCGGTCGGCGCGCAGGCAGGACTGCGGGAACCGGGCGAGGGCGGCGGCCGGTTCCTCCGCCGCGGCGCGGGCCCGGCCGGGCTTACGACCCGGTCGACCAGCCCCATGGCGTGGGCCTCGGGGGCGGCGACGGGGCGGCCCGTGAGGATCAGGTCGAGCGCGCGGCCCGTGCCGATGAGCCGGGGGAGGCGTACCGTGCCGCCGTCGATCAGGGGCACACCCCAGCGGCGGCAGAACACGCCGAAGACGGCGTCCTCCTCGGCGACCCGCAGATCGCACCAGAGGGCCAGTTCCAGACCGCCGGCCACCGCGTGCCCGGCGACGGCGGCGATCACGGGCTTGGACAGCCGCATCCGGGTCGGTCCCATCGGGCCGTCGCCGTCCGGCTCGGCCCGGTTGGCGCGCTCGGTGCCGAGCGCCTTGAGGTCGGCCCCCGCGCAGAACGTGCCGCCCTCGCCCCACAGCACCGCGGCGAGCGCCTCCTCGTCCGTCTCGAACTCCCGGAAGGCAGAGGCCAGTTCCGAGGCGGTCGGGCCGTCCACGGCGTTCCGCGCCTCCGGGCGGGAGAGCACGACCGTGGTCACGGGTCCCTGACGCTCGACGCGCACCGGCATGGTGAAGTCCCTTCCGGGTGAGGCACCCGGCACGCTAGGCCCGGTCAGATCACCTTCAGCCGCACCAGGGCCGCGAGCGTCAACGCGCCCGGCAGCAGCGGCAGCCAGACCGTGACGACCCGGAACGCCAGCACCACGGCCGTGGCCACCGCGGCCGGGCCGCCCGCCGCCACCAGCGCCACGACCAGGGCCGCCTCCACCGAGCCGATACCGCCCGGCGTGGGCACCAGCGCCACCGCGACCGTCGCCGCCAGGTATGCCACCGCCATGTGCGCGGCCGGTACGTCCAGTCCCAGCGCCCGGCCCACCAGCACCAGCACGGACGCCTGCAGCGCCGGGAAGGCGAGCGAGCCGCCCCACAGGGCCAGCGCCCGGCCCGGGCGGGTGTGCACCGAGCGCGCCTCACCGAGGGCCGTGCGCAGGAAGGACACCAGGGCCGAGCGCACCCGCCGCACGAGGACCAGCACGGCCACCGCGGCCACGACCAGCACGCCCGCACCGGCCAGCAGCGGGCCGAACGCCGCCTCCGGGACCAGCGCGCCGAGCCGCAGCGCCCCGGGGAACGCCAGCAGCAGAGCGCCCAGCAGGGCCACCCGGCCCACGCTCTCCGCCAGCAGGTACAGCGCGAGGGCGGCCGAGGAGCGGGCCAGCGGCAGACCGCACACCGTCATGAACCGCAGGTTGACGGCGCTCGCGCCCAGCCCCGTCGGCAGCAGGTGGTTGGCCGCGCCCGCCGCGAACTGCGTGGCCAGCAAACGCCGTCGGGGCAGCCGCTCGACGACCGCGCCCTGCCGGGTGCAGGACGCGGCGACCCACGTCAGACAGGTCGTACCGGCCGCGGCCAGCAGCCACGGCCACTCGGCGGTGCCGAGGTGCGCGAAGCCCTCGGCGAGCACCGAGCGGTGCCGCACCGCGACCACGGTGACGAGCAGGAGCGGAAGCAGGCACAGGATCCGCCGCAGGAGGCGGACCGGGACGCGGCGGGGGAGTCGTCCCGGACGGACGTCGGGCCGGATGCTGTCGGGGAGTTGGACCGCTGTCACGTCCGCAGAGGATGCCCGGCCCGCGCCAACGGCGGGTTGCGGGAGCGGGGCCTGCGGATTGCACGCGGTGAGCGGCTGCGTGGGAAGCGTCATCGGGGCCTTTGCGCGGGAAACGGGGAGAGGGGGATCGGGCTGATTGTGCGGTATGGCGGCGAAATGTGCGAGAGCGCCTTGACCTCGACGTCGCTTGAGGTCTTACGTTCGCTCCCATGAGCATGGAGACCACAGCGTGGACCCAACTGCACAGCGTCATGAACGCCCAGTCGGAACACCGCCCCTTCGCCCTGGCGACCCTGCGCCGCATCGGCGCGTTCGCCCGCCCGCACCGGCGCCGCATCGCCCTCTTCGTCCTCCTCGGCATCGGCACCGCCCTGCTCGCCGTGGCGACGCCCGTCCTGGCCGGGCGCGTCGTGGACGTGATCGTCTCGGACGGAGACGAGGCCACCGTCGTACGCCTGGCCCTGCTCATCGCGCTGATCGCGGTGGCGGAGGCGGCGCTCGGCATCCTCGGACGCAGGCTCTCGGCGACGCTCGGCGAGCACCTCATCCTCGATCTGCGCACCGCCGTCTTCGACCATGTGCAGCGCATGCCGGTGGCGTTCTTCACACGTACTCGTACGGGCGCCCTCGTCTCCCGACTCAACAACGACGTCATCGGCGCCCAGCGCGCGTTCAGCAACACCCTGTCCGGAGTGGTCAGCAACCTCGTCACGCTGCTGCTCACCCTTGCCGTGATGCTCACCCTGTCCTGGCAGATCACCCTGCTCGCGCTGGTGCTGCTGCCGGTGTTCGTGATCCCGGCCCGGCGCATGGGCAGCCGGATGGCCCGGATGCAGCGGGAGGCGGCGACGCTGAACGCGGCGATGGGCACCCGGATGACCGAGCGCTTCTCCGCACCCGGCGCCACCCTCGTCAAACTCTTCGGACGGCCCGAGGAGGAGTCGCGCGAGTTCGCCGAACGAGCCCGCCGGGTCGCCGACATCGGCGTGCGCACGGCCACCGCCCAGGCGACCTTCATCACCGCCCTCACCCTGGTCTCCTCCCTGGCTCTGGCCCTGGTCTACGGCCTCGGCGGCTACCTCGCGCTGCGCGGCACGCTGGAGGCGGGCGCGGTGGTGTCGCTCGCGCTGCTCCTGACCAGGCTGTACGCGCCGCTGACGGCGCTCGCCGGGGCGCGCGTCGAGGTGATGAGCGCCCTGGTGAGCTTCGAGCGGGTCTTCGAAGTGCTCGACCTCAAGCCGCTCATCGAGGAGAAGCCGGACGCCCGCGCGGTGCCCGAGGGGCCCGTGGCGGTCGAGTTCGACGGGGTCCGCTTCGGCTACCCCGCCGCCGACAAGGTCTCCCTGGCGTCCCTGGAGGAGGTCGCGACCCTCGACGGGCGGGGCGGCGAGGAAGTCCTGCACGGCGTCTCCTTCCGCGCCGAACCGGGCCAGACCGTGGCGCTCGTCGGCTCCTCCGGCGCCGGCAAGTCGACCGTCGCGCAGCTGCTGCCACGCCTGTACGACACCGACGAGGGCGCCGTCCGCGTCGGTGGCGTCGACGTCCGCGACCTCACGGCACGGTCCCTGCGGCAGACCCTCGGCATGGTGACGCAGGACGGGCACCTCTTCCACGACACCGTCCGCGCCAACCTGCTGCTCGCCCGGCCCGGCGCCGCGGAGGCCGAGCTGTGGGACGCCCTGCGCCGGGCCCGCCTCGACGACCTCGTCCGCTCCCTGCCCGACGGCCTCGACACCGTCGTCGGCGAGCGCGGCTACCGCCTGTCCGGGGGCGAACGCCAGCGCATGACCATCGCCCGCCTGCTGCTGGCCCGCCAGCGCGTCGTCATCCTCGACGAGGCCACCGCCCACCTCGACAACACCTCCGAGGCCGCGGTCCAGGAGGCCCTCACCGAAGCCCTCGCGGGCCGCACCGCGATCGTCATCGCCCACCGCCTGTCCACCGTCCGGGCGGCCGACCAGATCCTCGTGGTCGAGGCCGGCCGGATCGTGGAACGGGGCACGCACGAGGAGTTGCTGGCGGCGGGGCAGCGGTACGCGGAGCTGTACCGGACCCAGTTCGCCGGAGAGCCGGCCGCCGCGGCGGAAGAGGTCGCGGAGCCCGCGTGAACACCCGCCCGGGCCGGCCCGTATCCCTCTCGAGTGCTCCAGCCCGCAGCCCGCCCCCGGAGAGGCGACGCGTCCCAGCAGCAACCGCTCGTACGATCCAGCCGCCGGACCCCCACCCGCCGGCACCGTGCCGCCGCCGCGGCCGGCGCCCTGGCCGTGCTTCCCCTCCTCACCGCCTGCGGCGGCGGTGCCGCGTCACCGAGCGTGTCCGCCGCTCCCGCCGCCGGGGTCGTCGCACCGGCGAAGGTGGAGGTGATCGCCGGCCTGACCGGCTGCACGGCGAGGATCCGCACCGAGGCGGACGAACTGCGCGAGGGCGTGTGCCGCACCCCGAAGGGCGACTACCTCATCACCACCTTCCCCGAGGAGAGACTCAAGGAGACCCGGCTGGAGTCGGCGGCCGTCAACGGCGGCACGTACCTCGTCGGCATGCGCTGGGTGGTCAGCGCCGAGCCGGACCTGCTCGAACCCCTGCGCGCGCGACCGGGCGGCACGATCCGGAAGCTGCGGGGCGTCGGGCCCGGGCCGCGGTGACCACGGCCTGCCGGCTCCCTTTCGGTTTCCGCTGGTGGACGTCATGATGGTGCGACCCGGCACATGACCCGCCCCACCGTGTGCCGGCATGGAGGAGCGGGTTCACAGTCCCAGGGACTGCGGTGACGGTGGCGGAAGGAGCGGCCCCATGACCGCAGGCAGCGACACCCCGGGCGCGATCGAGGTCCTCGTGGTCGACGACGACTTCAGGGTGGCCGGGGTCCACCGCGCGTTCGTCGAACGCGTCGAGCCGTTCCGCGTCGTCGGCGTGGCGCACACCGGCGCCCAGGCGATCGAGGCCGTGGAGGCGCTGCGTCCGGACCTCGTCCTGCTCGACCTGTACCTGCCCGACCTCTTCGGCCTCGACGTCATCCCCCGGCTGCGCGCGGCCGGCCACGACTGCGACGTCATGGTCATCAGCGCCGCCCGGGAGACCGACACCGTACGCGGTGCCGTGCGCCGCGGCGTGGTCGACTACCTCCTCAAACCGTTCGACCTGGAGGCACTGCGCTCCCGTCTGCAGCGCTACGCCGCCCGGCGCGGCCGGCTGCTGACGACGGTGGTGCGCGGCCAGGCCGACATCGACCGGGTGCTGACCGGGGCGTTCGCGCCCGCGCCGTCCGCCGCCCTGCCCAAGGGCATGAGCGTGGAGACCGCCGAACTCGTCGAGCGGGCGCTGCGCGAGGCGGAGGGCACGCTGTCCGCCTCCGAGTGCGCCGCACTGACCGGCGTGTCCCGCGTCAGCGCCCGCCGCTACCTCGCGTACTTCCACAGCACCGGCAGCGCCGAGGTGTCCCTGCGCTACGGGGCCGCCGGGCGGCCGGAACGCCGGTACGGCTGGCGGGCGTGACCTCACGGCCGACGCCCGGCGTTCGAGGGCGGCCGTCCGGGCCGCGGCAGCCCACCCGGTAGCCTGGGTGCTGAACGCGCCGGCCATCGCACGGGACGGGGAGGCACCGGGGTGCTGCACATCATCGAGCGTGAGGGCGACCGCGTCGTGGCGCAGCTGCCCGAGGACGTCGACCTCTACACCACGCCCTCGGTGGTCACGGCGGTGAACGCGATCATCGACTCGGGGTGCCGCCACCTGGTGCTGGACGCGTCGCACACCCTGCACATGGACTCCACCGGCGTGAGCGCCCTGGTGGGCTGGTACCAGCGGCTGGACGCGCTCGGCGGCTCGGTCAGCGCCGTCGGACTCCACGACGGTCTGCTCCGCATGTTCGGTGTGCTCGGGCTCGACACCGTCATGTCGCTCAAGCCCGGACCGACCGCGACGGCCTGACCCCCGAGTTCCCGTCACCCCGCGGGGGTGTCGCGCGCCGCGTGCTCCGGCTGGTGCACCGGGACCAGCGCGGCGAGGCCCGAGACGGTGAGCACCGGCGCCAGCAGAGGCGGCACCACCAGTTCCAGACCGGCGCTGCGGGCGAACAGGACGTTCAGGCCCGCGCTGTCGAGATACTCCACCCCCGTCAGATCCAGGACGACGGTCCCGCGGACCTCGTCCAGGGCCTTTGCCAGCTCGTGGGCGTTGCTCTGGTCGATCTCGCCGACGACTGTCAGCACGGCCGTGCCGTCGGCACGCCGAGCGGGGGAGAGGGTGAGTGGACTGGTCATCGATCGGTCCTCGTCTGCATCTCGACGACGGTGCCGTCAGGGCCCGGCGTAATGGTGACCTGCCGCATCAGCGCCCGCATCAGCTTCACGCCGCGACCGCGGTGCAGGTTCTGCTCGGGCCGGGGGTCCTTCCAGCGGCCGGTGTCGGCGACGGTGACACACAGGTCGTGGGTGTGGGCCCGGCCGCTCAGCCGGATCGTCCCCCCGGGGCTGTCGCGGTGCCCGTGCTCTATGGCGTTGGCGCACGCCTCGCCCGCCGCGACCAGGACGTTCTGGACGATGTGCCGGGGGAGCGCGCACTGGTCCAGCCAGTCCCGCAGCGCCTTGCGCACCACGCCGAGCTGCGCGGATCGAGCCGGGAACTCGACCTCCAGCGGCACGGGGTGGTGGTACAGCAGAAGCGCCACGTCGTCGGTGTAGCCGCCCTCGGGTTCGAGCTGCCGCATGATCCGCGAGGCCAGTTCCTCCACCCCGGCGTCCCGGCCTTCCTGCACGGCCCGGCCGGCCTCTTCCATGCCGTCGGCCAGGGAGCGGCGGCGCCGCTCGACCAGACCGTCCGTGTACAGCAGCAGGGTGCCGCGGCCCGGCACCGTGCACGAGGCCTGCGGCCGCTCCCGCCCGGGGCGGACCGCCAGCGGCAGGGCGCGGCCCTCCTCCAGCAGCCGGACGGTGCCGTCCGGCAGGGCGAGGATCCCCGGCGGGTGCCCCGCGCTCGAATAGACCAGCCGCCCGGTGGCCGGCTCCAGGACACCGCAGAACACGGTCGTGCACACGGCACCGGGAACACCCGCGGCGAACTGGTCCAGCGCCATGAGGGTGCGCGCCGGGTTCGGCTCCTGCAGCAGCAGCGCCCGGCACGCGCTGCGCAGTTGCCCCATGACGCTGGCCGACTCCAGACCGTGGCCCACGCAGTCGCCGACGACGATGCCGATGCGGCCGTCGGGCAGGCTCACCGTGTCGTACCAGTCACCGCCGACCTCCAGCGGCCGGGTGGCAGGCTCGTAGCGCACGGCGAAGCCGGCGGGCAGCCGGGAGGGGCCCAGGATGGCGCGTTGCAGCGCGATGGCCGTCTCGCGCTGCTGGTCGATCTGGTGGACGCGGACCAGCCCCTGCGCGAGGTGACCCGCCAGCAGGGTCAGCAGCAGCTGGTCCTCGCCGGTGAAGGGCCGCCGTTCGCCCAGGTCCACCCAGAGCGCCAGCGGACCCTCGGGGTGCCCGAGGAGGATGCCGGCCCCGCCCTTGGTGGTGACGGGTGCCAGCATCGGCTCCCGCCCCAGCTGTTCGAGGAAGCGCCGCCCGCCGTCGGGGAGGGACGTCCACGTCACGGACGGATCGGTGGCGGTCACCACCGGTTCGCCGCGCGGGCCGAGGACCGCCGCCAGCACGCTCCGCGCCCGCCACAGCTCCTTGAGCTGGAACAGCGCGCCGACGAGCGCCTCGGTCAGACCTGCGGCCTCCGACAGCCGCGTGCTGAGGGCCGCGAGCGCGGTGTCCCGCTGGACGGCGAAGTGCTCCGCCGTCACGTCCCGGAAGGTGCCCACCGCCCTGTGGCGCCCGGTGTCGGAGTCCTCCACCGTGTTGAACGTGGCGCTCACCCACAGCCGATGACCGTCACGGTGCCGCACGGGTATCGTGAGGTTCTTCCGCGCCCCGCTCGTCATCGGGTCGAAAGCGGCTCTGACCTGCTTGTACGCATCGGGGTCCGTGTCCGCGTCGGGCCACCACGGATGCACGGGGCCGTACGGAAGGCCCTCGACGGAGTAGCCGAGCATCTCGCTGAACGCCGTGTTGATCTCGATGACCGCCCCTTCCTCGTCACAGACGAAGAAGGCCTCCTGCAGCGAGTCGATCAGGGCGGTGCGCCACCGCAGGTGATGGGTGCGCAGCCGTGCCAGTCCCACGTTCGCGCGGACCCGGGCCAGCAGCTCGGCGGCGGCGAACGGCTTCACGAGGTAGTCGTCCGCTCCCGCCTGCAGGCCTTCGATGGACGCCTCCTGACCGGCGCGGGCCGACAGCAGCAGCACGGGTATCGACGCCGTGCGCGGTTCCGAACGCAGTGCCGCGACCAGCGCGAGGCCGTCCAGGCCCGGCATCATCACGTCGCTGACCACCAGCTCGGGCGGATCGGCCCGTACGGCGTCCAGAGCGCTCGTCCCGTCGGTGACGGTCGTCACCCGGTATCCGGCCCCCGTCAGCAGACGCTGCAGGTACTCGCGCATGTCGGCGTTGTCGTCCGCGACCACCACCCGCGCGTCACCCACGACGGCCAGAGCGCCTTCGGGCGCCTGCCGCGCGGCCGTCACCGCGGGGGACGAGCCGTCCGGCAGCCAGCGCAGCGCCTCCTGCACGAACGGGTCCGGGGACGAGACGGGAGCCGGGTCCGCGGGCACGTCCCCGGTGGGCAGGGGCGCGGCGGCGAAGGGCAGCCGGACGGTGAACGAGGAGCCCCGCCCCTCGGTGCTGTCCGCGGTGATCGTCCCGCCGTGCAGGCCCACCAGCTCCTTGACGAGGGCCAGGCCGATCCCGCTGCCCTCGTGGGACCGGGACCGCGCGCTCTCGATCCGGTGGAACCGTTCGAACAGTCTCGGCATCTCCTCGGCGGGCACCCCGATACCGGTGTCGGAGACGGTGACCTCGGCCCGGCCGTCCTCCGTGCGCACGGCGACGCGGATCGTGCCGTCGAAGGTGAACTTCAGCGCGTTGCTGAGCAGGTTCAGCACCACCTTCTCCCACATGCCGCGGTCGAGGTGCACGGGCCGGTCCAGCGGCGGGCAGTCCACCTCGAAGGCCAGCCCGGCCTTCTCCACGGCGGACCGGAAGACGCTCGCCAGCTCGGCGGTCACCGCGGCCAGATCGACCGGTTCGTAGACCGCCCGCATACGGCCCGCCTCGATGCGTGAGAAGTCCAGCAGCGCGTTGACCAGCCTGCCCATCCGCAGCCCGTTGCGGCGGACGGCCTCCAGCTCCGCCCGCAGCCCCGGGTCGTCGCCCCGCCGGGCGAGCAGCTCCTCCACCGGCCCCATGATCAGGGTGAGCGGGGTGCGGAACTCGTGACTGATGTTGGAGAAGAACGCGGTCTTCGCCCGGTCCAGCTCGGCCAGTTCCTCGGCCCGGCGCTGCTGCGCCGCGTAGCTGCGAGCGCTGCCGATACCGGCCGCCAGATGATGGGCGACCAGTTCGACGAAGCCCCGGTAGGTGTCGTCCGGCGGACGGTACCGGTTGAGGCCGGCCACCAGGAAGCCGTACGGCGAGTCGCCCTGCCGCGGCAGCGGCACCACCAGAGCCTGAGCCGGGGGCCGTGGCCAGGACCCGGCGGGCAGGTCGTCGAACGCAGGGCCGTCCAGGTCCACGAGCACGTTCTCGCCCCGGGCCGGCCGCCCCGCCGGCCACACGGCCGCGGGGTCGTCGCTCCGCACGACCGGCGGCGCGGCCGGATGCCCGGCCGCGATCCCGGTGGAGACGGACAGGCGCGCCGAACCGTCGTCCTGGAAGAGGTAGGTGCAGGTGAACGGCAGGTCCTGCGGATTGCGCGCGAGCTGGCGGGCGGCGAAGTCCAGCGTCTCCGGCTCGGTGCGCGCCACACCCGGGTCGGAGCCCAGATCGCGCAGGGTGGCCATACGCCGGTCACCGACGATCCTCGTGGTCTCCTCGCTGACCACGCACAACATCCCCACCACCACGCCGCAGTCGTCCCGCAGCGGACTGTAGGAGAAGGTGTGGTACGTCTCCTCCGGGTATCCCGACCGTTCCAGGAACAACAGCAGACCCTCGTCCCAGGTGGCCTGTCCCGTGGCCAGCACGGTGGCGATCCGGGGGGCGGCGTCGTCCCAGACCTCGGCCCACACCTCGCGGGCGGGTCGGCCGAGCGCCCAGGGGAACTTGCGGCCCAGGGTGTCGCGGCGGTAGGCGTCGTTGCAGAAGAACGTCAGCTCCGGTCCCCACGCCATCCACATGGCGAAACGCGACGACAACAGGGTGCTCACGGCCGTTCTCAGACTCTGGGGCCAGCCGTCCGGCGGGCCCACGGGGGTGCCGGTCCAGTCGACGGCGGCGAGCGCCGCGCCGACCACGTCGTCGGCGGAGAAGACGTCGGCACGGGCCGGGGGTCTGCGCTCCGCGTCGTCCCGTCCGGCCATGAACAGCTCCCTCGCTCCCGGTGCCCACCGGACCGCGCTCACGCGCGCGGCCCCGCACCTCCTGCTGGTGCCCGCGAGACCGGGGCCTGCACCTCCTGACGAGCACGTCGTCGCGCCCGGCCCCTCGGCGTGGGCCAAGGGTACGGGTGTCCGCCGGGGAGCGAGCGGCCATGGTGACCGACGGACCGTCCGTCACGTACGGTGCCACTCCGGGCACCGGCCCCCGGACCGGCCGGCAGCGACCCGCGCCGGAGCGGCGCGTGACCGGGGCCGACCACGTCTCCGCGGCCCACCGGCCGGGTCGGCATGCTTGCGCCGGGCGCTTTCGGGACATACGACGGGCGGGGAAGGGACCGTGGCCGGGCCGCGGGTGCCACCCGGACCCGGCCCGCCCCGACTCCACGAGCCTGTGCCGGCGGGCGCAGAGGCCGACATGACGGCAGAGGTGAACGACGTGTGACGCGGGAGACGCACGGCCGGGACGGGGCGGGGTGCCGACGGCACCCGCACCGGCGGCAGGGCGACGGCACGACCCGGCGCGGCGGATCGGCGCGGTCCTGCACTCCCGGGAGACCGACTGAACCCGCCGGCGTACGCGCACCGGCCGTGATGCGCCCGGTGCATCCGATCGCGGGCACGGGACCGAAGTGCCGGTATCCGCCCTGTCGGCCGATCGGCATCCGGAGGTGTGACCATGACCGAAAGCTGCTCCCGCCGGGGTGGGGAGGGGGAGCTGCCGTGCGGGGCGACGGCGGAGACCGGGACGCACCTCGAGGCCTCCTGCGCCCGCGCTGCGCTGCTGCCGCGTATCGGAAAGTTGCAGCAACTTGCAGGCATGGTGGAGATTACTCGTGCATGACAAGTGTAAAGAGTGTGCGCGCTCCCCGTCACTCCGCGGCCGCCACCGTCCCCGGCCGGCGCCGGTCGGCCGGCCGCCGACCGGCCCGGGGGCCGGCGGCGGTCGATCCGCGGACCACCAGCTCCGGCATGAGGACGAACTCGGTGCGCGGCGGCGGCGCGCCGCCCATCTCCTCCAGCAGCGCGTCCACGGCGACCTGCCCCATCGCCCTGACGGGCTGTCTGACGGTGGTCAGGGGAGGGTCGGTGAAGGCGATGAGCGGTGAGTCGTCGAAGCCGACGACGGAGAGGTCGCCGGGAACCGCGAGACCTCTCTGCCGTGCGGCCCGGACGGCCCCGAGGGCCATCATGTCGCTGGCGCAGACGACCGCCGTGCAGCCCACGTCGAGCAGTGCGGACGCCGCGGCCTGGCCGCCCTCCAGGGAGAACAGCGAGTGCCGCACCAACCCCTCGGACTCCCGCGCCGGCAGTCCGAGGAACTCGCCGAGGGCCGCGCGGAAACCCTCGATCTTGCGTTGCACGGGCACGAAGCGCTCCGGCCCGAGCGCGAGCCCGATCCGGTCGTGCCCCAGCTCGGCCAGGTGCACCACCGCCAGACGCATGGCGGCCCGGTCGTCCGGAGAGACGAAGGGCGCCTCGATCCGGGGGGAGAACCCGTTGACGAGCACGAAGGGCACGCGCCGCTCACGCAGCCGGTCGTACCGTGCGGTGTCCGCGGTGGTGTCGGCGTGCAGGCCGGAGACGAAGACGATGCCGCACACCCCGCGGCTCACGAGCATCTCCGTCAGCTCGTCCTCGGTCGAACCGCCCGGTGTCTGCGTGGCCAGCACGGGGGTGTAGCCCTGGCGCGTGAGCGCCTGCCCCATCACCTGGGCCATCGCGGGGAAGATGGGATTGTCCAGCTCCGGTGTGATCAGGCCGACCAGTTCCGTGCGGCGCTGCCGCGGCGGGTGCGCGTAGTCCAGCGCGTGGAGGGCGGTGAGCACGCAGTCGCGGGTGTCCTTGGCCACGCCGCGGCCGCCGTTCAGCACGCGGCTGACGGTGGCCTTGCTGACGCCCGCCCGGGCTGCGATGTCAGCGAGCCGCGTGGTCATGGCAGCGTACTTTACCGGCCATCCGCCGCCGTGCCCACCGCGTGCGGAATCGCCGGGACGGGCGGAAGTGCCAGCACCCCTGGCGTGAGATCGCCGGCGTGGTCGGGTTCCACAACACCGCGGGCGGTGCGGCGGTGAACGACTGGTGGGACGACCTCAACACCGCCATCGCCTTCGGCCGCGGCGGCAAGCCCTACGTCGTGATCAACCGCGAGTCCGGCTCGCTGAACCGCACCTTCCAGACGTCGCTGCCCGTCCGCACCCACTGCGACCCAGAGCGGCAAGCCCGTCACGGTGAACGGCTCCGGGCAGTTCACCGCCACCCTCGACGCCGACACGGCGCTCCTCCTGCAAGCTGGGGCGGCCAGCCGCACCGACGCGGGCGTGGGCAGTCCGGCTGAGGACCCGGCGCCTCGTTCGGCGTCAGCGCCTTCACGGCCTGGGGCGAGAACATCTACGTCACCGGTGACAAGGCCGCGCTGGGCAACGGGAACCCGGCCGACGCGCTCAAGCTCGACCCGGCGGCCTACCCCGTCCGGAAGCTCGACGTCGCCCTCCCGGCCGGCACCTCCTTCGCGTACAAGTACCTCCGCAAGGACGCCTCCGGCAAGGTCACCTGGGAGAGCGGAGCCAACCGCGCCGCGACCGTCCCGACCGCTGGCGGGACGCTGCTGAGCGACGCCTGGCGCAGCTGAACCACCACAGCGCCCTGCCGTAGCCCCCACTCCGCCCGGTTCGCCCCACGAGGGTGAACCGGGCGGTCCGCTGTGTGCCCTGCTCCGGGAAGGCCTGCTCCGCGGAGGCCTGCTTCCCTGAAGGGCGGCTGCTTTTCGCCGTTTCACGGCCCGCCACCCCCACCGGCTCGCCTTCGTCTGCCGACGGCAGGACGCGCCGGTGTCAGGAGTAAGTCCAGCCACTTCATCCGGGCGAAACCGGCCCAGGCTCGGCTCAGACGCCCGTGAAAGCGGTTGTGCAAGGGTCTGAAACTTTCCGCAAGTCTTTTCATGGCGTGTCGAGCCCGGCATACGCTGTGGGCGTTCGTTCACCAAGTGAAGGGAAGCGGTGCGATGAAGCCGTTCATGCGTTCAACTGTCATGGCATGTGCGGTCGTTCTGGCCGTGGCGACACCCGGCGCGGCGGCCCGGGCGGAGACGCGCGAGGTTCCGGAGGACCGGCGGAGCGCGCCCGAGTGCGTCCACTTCACCACGGGCTGGCGCTACACCTTCGTCACCAACGACTGCGCCGACCCGCACACCGTGAAGGTCGAGTACCGCGACGGAACCGCCGTGCCCTGCCGCATCGCGCCTCCCGGGGCCGTGATCACCTTCCCGGGGTACGGAACCCAGGGCAACGAGATCCTGGGCGTGGTCCTGTGCGACACCGGTGAGGGCGTCTGATCCCGGCGGCGACGCGGCGGACCGGTCGCGGCGTCGCGGATGAGACTCGGCCCGACTCGGTCACTCGGCGACATCGCGCCTTCCAGGACGCCGCCCGCTGCGGGGTCGGCCTCGCCCGGACTCCGTCATCCCCGGGTCCCGACCCGCCGCACCTCGATCAGCGCCAGGCTCTCCGGGTGGAGCGTCGGTGCCTGGACGCCGAGCACGGACAGGACGCGGCCCGGCAGTTCGACGCCCTCCGGTGTCCACCAGGGCAGCGGGCTGGTGACCGGGCCCCGGACCGCGTCCCCCGGCGGCAGCGGGGTGACGGCGTAGAGCGCGTCCTCGGCCAGACCGGGCAGGCGCACCCGGCCCGCCGGCACCTGCACGCTCGTGGCCTTCTGCACCACCGCGTACACGGCACGGGACCGGTCGGGGGCCACCACACCGTGCACCAGGACCGCGGGATCGTGGTGGTCGGCGTGGACCACCGTCCCGCCGTGCAGCAGCGGCCGGAGCCGCTTGTGGGTCTCGATCCACTCGGCGAGCCGGCGGCGCTCCTCGGACGTCGCCCGGGCGAGGTCCCACTCGATGCCCATGTGGCCGAAGAGGGCGGTCCCGGCGCGGAAGTCGAGGCCGTGCGTGCGGCCCGTGGTGTGCGCGGCGGGGGAGCCCACGTGCGCACCCATCAGTTCGGGAGGCAGCAGCATCCCCGTCCAGAGCTGGATCTGCTGCCGTTCCAGGGCGTCGATGCAGTCGCTCGTCCACACCCGGTCGCTGCGTTCGAGGATGCCGAGGTCCACCCGGGCGCCGCCGGAGGAGCAGGACTCGATCTCCAGCCCGGGGTGGCGCCGGCGCAGCTCGTCCATCAGCGCGTACACCGCGGTGGTCTGGGCGTGCACCCCGCCGACGCCATAGGGGCCGCTGCCCGCGTCGACCAGATCGCGGTTGTGGTCCCACTTGAGGTAGTCGACGGCGTACTCGCCGACCAGGGCGTCCAGACGTTCGAGCACGTACGCGTACGCCTCCGGGCGGGCCAGGTCCAGCACCTGCTGGTGCCGGGCCTCGGGCGGCATGCGCCCGGCCGCGGACAGGATCCAATCCGGATGGGCCCTGGCCAGGTCCGAGTCCGGGTTGATCATCTCCGGTTCGACCCACAGGCCGAACTGGAGCCCGAGGCCGCGGACGTGCTCGACGAGCGGATGCAGCCCCTGCGGCCAGACCTCGGGGTCGACGTACCAGTCCCCGAGGCCGGCCCGGTCGTCGCGGCGCCCGCGGAACCAGCCGTCGTCCAGGACGAACCGCTCGGCCCCGACCTCCGCCGCCGCGTCCGCGAGGGCGGTGAGGGTGTCCAGGTCCTGCCGGAAGTAGACGGCCTCCCAGGTGTTCAGCGTGACGGGCCGCGGCGTGGCCGGGTGGTGGGGGCGCTGCCGCAGGTGGGTGTGGAAACGCCCCGCCATGGCGTCCAGGCCCCGGCCGTACGCGCCCAGCAGCCACGGCGTGGCGTACGCGGCGCCGGGCGCGAGGCGGATCTCGCCCGGCAGCAGCAGCTCACCGCCGCCGAGGAGCGAGACCCCGGCGTTCGTCCGCTCGGCGAAGGTGCGGTGGTTGCCGCTCCACGCGACGTGCAGGGCCCACACCTCGCCCTCACGGAAGCCGAAGCCGCGCTCGCCCACCGCGTGCAGCAGCGTGGCGTCGACGCCGGTGCGTCCGCGGCGGTTCTCCCGCAGGTGCGTGCCGAGCGTGAACTCGTGCCGCTGCGGGGAACGTTCGCGCAAGTGACGGCCCGTCAGGTCAAGGACCTCGGTGGCGTGCGCCGGTACCGGGAGGGTGAGCTGCAGGGCGTCCACCGTGTAGGGGCCGGTGCCCTCGTTGGTGAGCTCCGCGCGCTGGCGCACCAGGCCCGACGCGGTCAGCTCCAGCTCCCACCGCAGGGTGAGCCCGGCCTGGTCGTCCACGGCCTCGACCGCCAGGGAGCGAGGAGCCGGGACGCGCACCTCCCGGACGGTGAACGCGCCGGTGAAGTCGGCGCCCTCGCGGTGGCCGGACAGCCCCGGGGTGCCCAGCCAGCCGGCCGACTGCTCGGGCAGCACGCTCACCGGCACCGGGACGTCGGGAACGCTGGTGCCCAGCTCGGCGCGGCTCGCCAGGGCGAGCGAGGCGAGGCCGCCGGGGCCGCCGGGCGCCGTGTCGCCCGGGTCGCCGAGTTCGCCCAGGTCGGCTCCCCAGTGCAGGATCCGGGGCAGCCGGGGGCCCGAACAGTCGAGCACGAGGCTCGTGCCTCCGGCGCGGAAGTGGAGGAGGTGCTCGGTGATCACGTACCTAGGCTTTCGACGGGTCGGGTGGGTGCGGCAGGGTCCACGACGGTCAGCTCGCCGACGCCGGCCTCCAGTGCGTCCCGGGCGTGCGCGTCGATGCCCGAGTCGGTGATGAGCAGGTCGGCCGTCCCCAGCGAGGCGATGGCCGCCAGGCCGGGCGTGTCCCACTTGGTGTGGTCGGCGAGCACCACCACCCGCCGTGCCGAGCGGCACATCGCCCGGTTCGTCTCCGCTTCCTCCAGGTTGGGCGTGCTGAAGCCGGTCCGGGCGTCCATGCCGTGGACCCCCATGAACAGTACGTCGACCCGCAGCGAGGCCAGTGCGGCGACCGCGACCGGCCCCACCAGGGCGTCGGAGGGGGTGCGGACGCCGCCGGTGAGGACGACCGTCTGCTTCTGCCGCCGGCGGGCCTCCAGCACCTGCGCCGCCCGGACGCTGTTGGTGACCACCGTGATGTCCGGGACGTCGAGGAGGCGTCGGGCGAGGGTCCATGTGGTGGTCCCCGCCGTCAGCGCGATCGCGGAGCCCGGCGCGACGAGCCGGGCGGCCGCGGCCGCGATGGCCTCCTTGGCGGTGACCGCACGGGAGCGCTTCTCCCCGAACGCCGGCTCCGTGGTGGTGCCGCCGTGCTCCGGTGTGACCGCGCCTCCGTGGACCTTGTCGAGCCGGCCCCGGCGCGCGAGGGACTCCAGATCGCGCCGGATCGTCATGTGGGACACGCCGAACCGCTCGGTCAGAGCGCCGACCCGGATCGAGCCGTGCTGCCGGACGAGTTCGGCGATCCTCTCCTGCCGCTGCCTTGCCAGCATCCCGTCACCGCTCCGACGGCGGGGTGCCGTCCTCGCGCAGCACCACGACGTCGCCCGCGCGGACGACGGTCTTGCCGTCGGCGACGGTGCCGCTCAGCAGATCGGTGCCCACCGCGGGGACGAGAACGTCACGGGAGGTGTGGTTGATCAGGAAGAGGTAGGTGCCGTCCGGGCCGTGCCTGCGGACCGCCTCCACCCCGGCCGGGACCTCCGCCGGCGCGGTGACACCGGCCTCCCGGCAGACCCGGGCCAGCAGCGCGCGCAGGGCGTCCGCGTCCGGCCGCGTCGCCACGTACCAGGACACCCCGGCGCCGTAGGAGCTGCGGGTGATCGCGGGGTGTCCCGCGACCGGGCCGCCGTGCGAGGGGTCCGCGTCGAACGACACGATCGTCTCGGCGCCGCGCGGCTCCACGAGCTCACTCCACACGGTGGCCCGCGAGCCGTCGGAGAGCCGCACGGTCTCCGCCTCGCGCAGCGGGAAGAACTCGTCGACGCGGACCCCGAGCAGGTCCCGGTACGCCCCGGGGTGGCCGCCCAGCCGCACGTGGTCGTTCTCGTCCACGACACCGCTGAAGAAGCCGACGGCCGCGTGACCGCCCTCCCGTACGAAGGCGTCCAGCCGCGACGCGTCCGCGTCGGACGTCAGGCAGAGGCTGGGCACCAGCACCAGCCGGTGCCCGCTCAGATCGCTCGCGGGGTGCACCAGGTCGCAGGTGACGCCCAGCGACCACAGCGCCTCGTACCAGGCGCGCACCAGGTCGAGGTAGCGCACGTCACGCGAGGGGGTGGCGTCCGTCTCCAGCGCCCACCAGGCGTTCCAGTCGAAGAGCAGGGCCACGTCCGACTCGACGCGGCTGCCGCGCACCTCGGCCAGGGCCTTCAGGTCCTGCCCGAGGGCGGTGACCTCGCGCCAGGTCTTGGTGTCGGTGCCGCCGTGCGGGAGCATCGCCGAATGCCACTTCTCGGCGCCCGCCCGGGACTGGCGCCACTGGAAGTACAGGACGCCGTCGGCGCCGCGCGCCACGTGCGCGAGACTGTTGCGCCGCATCTGCCCCGGGGTCTTCGCCACGTTGCGCGGCTGCCAGTTCACCGCGGAGGTGGAGTGCTCCATCAGCAGCCACGGAGCGCCGCCGCCCATGCCGCGCGCGAGGTCGGCGTCGAGCGCAAGCCCGATGTGCGCCTCGGGGTCCGCGGCCGTGAGGTACTGGTCCACGGAGACGAAGTCGCACTCCCCTGCGAAGGAGAACCCGTCGACCTTCTTCTCCAGTGTGACCAGCAGGTTGGTGGTCAGCGGCACACCGGGGGACAGGCGGCGCACGATCTCCGCCTCGCGCCGGTGCAGCGCCAGCAGCGCGTCCGAGGAGAACCGCCAGAAGTCCAGCTGCTGGGTCGGGTTCGGCACGGCGGCGGTGGCGCGCGGCGGCATGACCTCCGCCCAGTCGCCGTACCGCTGGCTCCAGAACGCCGTCCCCCACGCCTCGTTGAGGCCGTCGAGGTCCCCGTACCGCTCCCGCAGCCAGCCCCGGAACGCCTCGGCGCCGGCGTCGCAGTAGCAGTGCGCGTTGTGGTTGCCCCACTCGTTGTGCAGGTGCCACAGCGCGAGCGCGGGATGATCGCGGTACCGCTCCACGAGCCGTTCGGTGAGCCGGCCGGCCGCCTCGGCGTACGCGGGACTGCTCGGGCAGAACGTCTGCCGCGAGCCGTGCGTGAGCCGGACGCCGTCGGCGGTCACCGGCAGTGCCTCGGGATGCCGCAGGGAGAACCACGGCGGCGGGGACGCCGTGGCCGTCGCCAGGTCGGCGGCGATGCCGTGCGCGTGCAGCAGGTCCAGCACCTCGTCGAGCAGCCCGAACTCGTACTGCCCGGGCCGCGGTTCGAGGAACGCCCAGGAGAAGACACCGACGGTGACGAGGTTGACGCCGGCCTCCCGCATGAGGCGGACGTCCTCGTCCCACACCTCGCGCGGCCACTGCTCCGGGTTGTAGTCGCCGCCGTAGGCGATGCCGCCGAGCCGGTCGGACAGGTGCTTCAGCCCGTCGGTCACGACTTCACCGCTCCTGCCGCGAGACCGGCCTTCCAGTACCTCTGCAGGACCAGGAAGGTGATGACGATCGGCACCACCGACACGAGTGAGCCGGTGAGGCTCAGGATCTGCAGCGAGGGGTCGCGGCTGACCTGGGACTGCCAGGTGAACAGCCCGAGGGTGACCGGGTAGAGGCGGTCGTCCTGGAGCATCACCAGGGGCAGCAGGAAGTTGTTCCAGATGACCACGAACTGGAACAGGAAGATCGTGACCATCGCCGGGGACATCAGCCGCAGCGACATGGTGAAGAACGTCCGCAGCTCGCCCGACCCGTCGATCCGGGCCGCCTCCAGCAGCTCGTCGGGCACGGACGCCGCCGCGAAGATCCGCGACAGGTAGACGCCGAAGGGGCTGACGACGCTGGGCAGGAAGACCGACCAGAACGTGTTGGTGGCGTCCACCTCGGCGAACAGCAGGAACAGCGGCAGCGCCAGCGCGGTGGCGGGCACCAGCACACCGCCGAGCACCACGGAGAACAGGAACTCCCGGCCCCGGAAGCGGTACTTGGCCAGGGCGTAGCCGGCCATCGCGGACAGCAGGGTGCCGACGGCCGCGCCGGCTCCCGCGTAGAGCAGGCTGTTGAGGAGCCAGGGCAGGTACACCCCGTCCTGCTTGGCGAACAGCGCCCGCAGGTTGTCGAACAGGTGGAAGTCGGAGAACCACAGGCCGAACGAGTCGACCAGGTCGCCCTGGCTCTTGGTCGAGGAGACGATCAGCCAGAACACCGGCAGCAGCATGTAGACGGCGATGACGACCAGGAATCCGGTGGCCGCGATCACCGCCAGGCGGCTCTCCCGGGGGCCGCGCGGTGCGGTCGCGGAGGTCTGACGGGGCGCGTGGGCGCCCGCGGTGTCGGTGAGGAGGCTCATGACTCGCCCTTTCGGCCCGTGAGCTTGAGGAATCCGAACGACAGGACGAACGTGGCCAGCGCCAGCGTCACGGACATGGCCGCGGCCTCGCTGTAGTTGTTCGCCGAGGCCAGCGAGTAGGCCGCCAGGTTGGGGGTGTAGGTGCTGGTCACGCTGGTGGAGATGGAGCGCAGCACCTGCGGTTCGGTGAACAGCTGCAGCGTCCCGATGATCGAGAAGACGCCCGTCAGGATCAGGGCCGGACGCAGGATCGGCACCTTGATCCGCCAGGCGATCTTGGCCTCGCTCGCGCCGTCCATCCGGGCCGCCTCGTAGATGTCGGACGGGATGGCCTGCAGGGCGGCGTAGATGATCAGCATGTTGTAGCCGGTGTACGTCCAGGTCACGACGTTGCCGATGGACCACAGCATCATCGACGAGCCGAGGAAGTCCGGCGCTGAGCCGGACTTGTCGAGCAGGTCCACGATGGGCGACAGCCGCGGGTCGTACAGGAAGGCCCACATGAGCGCGGCGATCACACCCGGGATGCCGTACGGCACGAAGTAGGCGATCCTGAAGAACCGCTTGAGGCGGGCCACGGTCGAGTCGAGCAGCAGCGCGAGCACCAGCGCCAGCAGCAGCATCACCGGGATCTGCACCAGCCCGAAGACCAGCACCCGGCCGACGCTGCCGAGGAACTCGGCGTCGCCGAGGACTTCCTTGTACTGGTCGAGACCGGCGAACACGGTCGCCTTGCGGCCGAAGGTGCCGCCGGTCCGCTCGGTCTTGAGCAGGCTCTGGTAGAAGGCGTAGCCGACCGGTAGCAGGGTGAACAGGACGAACGGCACGAAGAACGGCAGGAGAAAGAAGACGGGCGCCCAGTTCCGTCTGCGGCGGGCCGGGACGCGGGCGGGGGCGGTCTGCGCCGGCGGCGGGGCTGTGGCCGCTATGGGGTCGGCGGTCATGTCGTGGTCTCTTCCTGGGGTGGGCTGTGCTGGCGAGGGGGAACGGGCCGCGAGCGGGACCCGGCGGTCGGGGCCGGGGCCGCGGGTCTCACCCCGGCCCCGGCCCCCTGCCACCTACTTGGCGACCTCCAGGGACTGCTTCTCCAGGGAGTCGACCGTCTTCGTGTCGGTCGAGCGCAGCGCGTCCTTGAGGGTGCCCTTGCCGCCCAGTGCCCCGGCGATGCCGTCGCCCATGAAGCGGTAGGTGTCGGTCATCGTCGGACCGAACGTCCAGTCGGTGGTGACGTTCTTGGAGGCGTCCGCGAAGACGTCGAAGATCTTCTGGCCGTCGTAGAAGTCCACCGGCTTCTTCAGCGCCGCCAGCTCGAGCCCGGCGGTGGCCGCGGGGTAGAGACCGCCCTCACGGTTGAGGATCTCCAGCGCCTTCGGGTCGGTGTTCAGCCACAGCGCGAACTTCGACGCCTCGTAGGGGTGCTTGCTCTTGCCGAGGACCGCCGTGGTGGAGCCGCCCCAGTTGCCGGCCTTGTTCTCGCCCGCGGACCACTGCGGCATCGGGGCCACGGCCCACTTGCCGGAGGTCGCCTTGGCGTTGTCCCGGATGGTGCTGTACCCCCAGGCGGCGCTGACCCAGGTCGCCACCTCGCCGTTGTTCCACGCCTTGTAGAGCGCCGGGGAGAAGCCCTGCAGATCGGTGGCGACCAGCTTCTCGTCGATCATCTTCTGCCAGTAGTCGGCCACCTCGCCGGCGGCCGGGCTGTCGACCTCGACCTTCCACGTGTCGCCCTCCTGGGCGAACATGTTCGCGCCCTTCTGCCACAGCAGACCGCTGAACCAGTTCGGGTCCGTCTGCGAGAAGTGCGTCATGTACGCCTTGGGGTCGGCCTTCTTCAGCTTCTTGGCCGCCTCGTAGTACTCGTCCCAGGTCTTCGGCACGGCTATGCCGTGCTTCTCGAAGAGGTCCTTGCGGTAGAAGAGCGCCATCGGGCCGGTGTCCTGCGGCACCGCCCAGACGCCGTCCTTGCCGTCGGCGCCGAAGGTCACCTGGGACCAGGTCCAGTCGACGAAGTCGCCCTGGGCCTCCTTGACGCCCGCGCACGAGGCGATGTCGGTGAGGCCCTCCTGCAGGCGGAAGCTCGCCAGGGAGTCGTACTCGATCTGCCCGAGGTCGGGGGCCTTGCCCGCCTTCAGGGCGTTCGACATGTTCTGGTAGGTGCCGGCGTTACCGGCAGGGGTCGACTTGACGGTCACCTGGATGTCGGGGTTCTGGCGGTTCCACTCGGCCACCGCCTTGTCCACGCCGGGGATCCAGGACCAGTACGTGAGCTTGACCTTGCCGTCGCTCTTCTCGCACTTGCCCTGCTCACCCGACGCACTGTCCTCGGTGCCCGAGCCGCCGCACGCCGCGGTGGCGAGCAGGGGGAGTGCGGCAAGGGCCACCAGGGCCCGGCGAAGCGCGGGGCGATGGGTCCGCAGTGACATGGCGTCTCCTCGGGTACGTGCCGCTCCGCTACGTGTCCCGGAGTGGCGGGGTGCGCACACATTGACTGTTAACTACGCGTAAAGTCAACACACTCCATCGCTAGATAACGGAATCAAACATGAACCGTTATCCGGCTGCCTGGTCGTTCGAGGATTGGTCTCTACCTGCGGGGATCGGCTTTGCCGATCACCGGACGGGATGGTCGAACGTTGCCAGAAGACGTTTCAGTGAATATGCGGGAGTGAAGCCGGATGGGGAGGGGCGAGGCCCGCCGGACGGCCCCCGGCCCTCCGGTGCCCGGCGGTGCTCGGCCGGGTTCGATGCCTCAAGGGGCCTTGTCCGACGGGCTGGACGAGGAATCGGTACGGCGGCGTCGTTCGGTTGGCCGGACGGTCCTCGGCTGCCGTCCCGAGCCCGACTCGGCATATGCGGGCGCATACGCGCCTTGGCCCCGTCCTGGGCCCGCTGTGTGCGGGGGCGGGGGCTCGCTGCGTCGGCGTCGGGTGCGGGAGGCCTGGAAGGTCGTCGCTTCCGCCACCGGAGCGGGCGAGCCCTCGCGGCGTCCGGACGGTGGCCCGCGTGAAGCGAAGGCCGGAGTCGTGGGCGCGGGGGCGCCGGCGATGCCGTCGGCGCGCCCGGTGCGCGGCATGGCCGCCCCCGGTGCCCGGCGCGGTCGGCGGAGTCTGTCGCCGAGGGGGTCCGGGGTTGGGGTGAGGTGCGGGGAGGTCGGGAGGGCTGGGCCTGGGGTGAGGTGGGGAAAGCGTCCGTGAGAGCGCTCTCATGATGCGCCGCCCGTATTGGTGTGCAGTGGCGGGGCACCGCCCGCCAAAAACGCACATCCGCGCACACGTACCCGTGCGGTCGGCGAGGCCGGTCCCCGATTCACCAGCGCCGTAAGCGACTTGAGTCAATACCCGTCGGCGGCGAACTTGGTCCCGTACGTAACAGAACCCTGCTTGATGTGTTGACCGTTCGTTGACGTGAGCCTACGTTGACGGCGACTTGAGAGCGCTCTCAGAAGGGTTGCGCATGAGATTCCGCAGACGTCTCGCACTCCTGTCGACGGCCGCCCTGGCCGCCACGGGTCTGGCGTCCACCGTCGGCAGCGGTGTCGCCTCCGCCGCCACCATCGACGTGGGGAAGGGAAGCTACAGCGACGTCCGGCCGGCCGGGAGGCAGGGGCCGTCGAACAACGGCGGCCAGGCGGTCAAGCCGAAGGTCACGTCCGCCATGGCGGACAAGCCGGTGCCGACCAACGACTGGTGGTCCTCGCTGATCTTCCAGCGGTTCGCCTCCAATCCCTGGTCGGAGAACATGTACGGCCACCCCCTCACCTACAAGGCGGTGTCCGGGGGTCTGGAGGTCGGCTATCCGACGGACCATCAGATCGTGGGCGGCGGACGGCAGTACGAGTTCGCGCACAAGGCCGACCTGACCCTCGGCCTCGCGGGCCTCAACTCGCCCGACGCCAAGGCGGACGGGTGGAGCGACTGGACCGTCACCCCGTACTGGAAGGACTCCGCGCGCACCCTGCGGGCGACCATCGGCCACGGCCTGCCGTACGTGTACGCGGAGGGCACCGGCGGCGCGGCGCAGATCAGCGCCGCAGCACCGCCGACGGTCTTCGCCGACCAGGGCAACGTCCTCGGCGTCACCATCTCCGGACACCACTACGCGCTGTTCGCCCCGAGCAGCAGCGACTGGACGGTCTCCGGCAACGCGATCCGCGCCGACCTCGGCTCCAAGGACTACTTCTCCCTGGCGGTCCTGCCGAGCAAGGAGGCGCTCGCGGACTACGAGAAGTACGCCTTCAGCTTCGTGACCGGCTCCAAGGTCGACTGGGACTACCGGGAAGGCGACGGCGAGGTCAAGGCCACCTACTCGCTGACCACCGAGGCGAAGGAGGGCGAGGAGACCGGAACCCTCCAGGCTCTGTACCGCCACCAGTGGCTGCACACCTCCGACCCGCTGACCGACTACAGCTACGTCTCCTCGCGCGGTGAGATGAAGGTCCGCGAGGGCAAGTCGTTCACCACCACGCAGAAGGTGAACGGCGTCCTGCCCGGGCTGCCGAGCGCCGCGGGCGTCGACAAGGCCAAGCTGAAGACGTACATCAACGACGTGCTGACGCAGGGCGATCCGTTCAGCGGCGCCATCGACACGTACTGGACCGGCAAGGCCCTGGGCAAGCTCGCCCAGCTCGTGCCCGTCGCCGACCAGATCGGCGACACCGCCGACCGCGACAAGCTCCTCCAGCTCATCAAGGCCCGGATGGAGGAGTGGTTCACCGTCGGCGGACCGTCCGAGTTCTCCTACGACAAGGACTGGCGCACCCTCATCGGCTACCCGGCCTCCTACGGCAGCGACCAGGAGCTCAACGACCACCACTTCCACTACTCGTACTACGTGATGGCCGCGGCGATCGTGGCGCAGTACGACCCGCAGTGGGCCGCCGACTCCGAGTGGGGCGGCATGGTGAAGGAGCTCATCAAGGACGCCGCCAACCCGGCCAGGGACGACACCGAGTACCCCTTCCTGCGCGGCTTCGACGCCTACGCCGGTCACAGCTGGGCCGCCGGTCACGAGGCCTTCGCCGCCGGCAACAACCAGGAGTCCTCCTCGGAGTCGATCAACCTCAGCGCCGGCCTGATCATGTGGGGCTCGGCCATGGGCGACAAGGCGCTGCGCGACCAGGGCGTCTACATGATGATGACCGAGTCGGAGTCGATCGCGCAGTACTGGTTCGACGCCGACCAGAAGGTCTACCCCGAGGACTTCACCCATGACGTCGTCGGCATGGTCTGGAGCAGCGGCGGCGCCTACGCCACCTGGTGGACCGCGAACCCCGAGGAGATCCACGGCATCAACTTCCTGCCCGTGACCGGCGGTTCGCTGCACCTGGCGCGGGAGAAGGAGATGCTCCGACGCAGCGTGACCGAGATGGAGAAGGAGAACGGCGGCCCGGCCGTCGAGTGGAAGGACATCTTCTGGCAGGTCCAGGCCCTCTACGACCCCGGCAAGGCCATGCAGTACTGGAACCAGTGGAACGGCGGCTACGTCCCCGAGGCCGGCGAGACCAAGGCCCACACCTACCACTGGGTCGCCACGATGAACTCCCTCGGCGCGCCGGACATGACGGTCACGGCCAACACGCCGACGGCCGTCGTCTTCGGCAAGAACGACACCAAGACGTACGCGGCGCACAACTACGGCGCCGAGGAGTGCTCGGTGGTCTTCTCCGACGGCGGCGTGCTGAACGTCCCGGCGAGGTCGACCGCGTCCGGAGCGGGCGACGACACCAAGCTCGCCGCCCTGTGCGGCGCCACGGGCGGCGGCGAGGACCCGCCGCCCGCGGACGGGAAGCCCTCCGCGCCCGGCACCCCGGTGGCCTCCGGCGTCACCGAGACCTCGGCCAAGCTGAGCTGGGACGCGGCGACCGACGACAAGGGCGTGAAGAACTACGACGTCTTCCGCGGCACGACCAAGGTCGCCACCGTCACCGGGACCACGCACACGGACACCGGGCTGACCCCCGGCACGAAGTACACCTACACCGTCAAGGCCCGCGACACGGCGAACCAGGTCGGGCCGGCCAGCGGCAGCGTGACCGTCACCACCGCCGGCGATCCGCCCCCGCCGTACGTCACGGGCGACACCTTCTACCTGCGCTCCGGGGGATCGCTCGCCACCGAGGCGACCGCTACGGGCTCCTCGGACACCATCCCGGCCGCGGGCGGCACCACCCACGACGGGGCGCCGAAGAACCCGGTCGTCTACGAGGTGAAGAACGTCAAGGGTGCCCTGAAGGCGGGCGCGAGCACCGCCTTCACCTTCAAGGTGGACGCCGGCGCCAACGTCGGGTACGCCCAGCAGGCCCGGGTCTCCTACGACCTGACCGGCGACGGCACCTTCGACCGCGTCGAGACGTACCGCTACTTCGCCACCGACCCGGTCCCCGGCTGGGAGGACTACTCCTCGGCCCGGCAGGGGCTGCACTCGTCCTCGGGCACCCTGGGCGACCTGAACGGCGGCACCGTCCGCGTCGAGCTCTGGAGCGCGCTCGGCAACGGCCCGTCGACCGTCGAGGTGGGCAAGGGGTCGGTCCTCACCATCCCGTTCGCCTGACGACGTCCGGCCAGGCCGGCGGGACGTGCCCACCGGCCTGGCCGGGGCGGCCAACGGCGGCCGCAGGCCCGCCGGCCGGTGCCTGCGGCGGTGCCTGCGGCGGTGCCTGCGGCGCGCGTCCACGCGGAGCGGCCCGAGCCGCACCTCCCTCCCGTCCCTCCCGCGCCGAACAGCCGCTCCCTCCCGCGCCGAGCCCGATGACCCCCCCTGGAGGCACCACATGCCCATGTCCCGAAGAAGCCGGGGCTCTCTCGGCTCCTGGTGGCTCGCTCCGCTGGCCGCGGCGGTGCCGGCGGTGGCAGGCCTCGCCGCCGCCGGCACCGCGTCCCACGCGGAGGCGGCGGTGCCGGACACCATCCCGCTGACCCTGACCAACAACTCCGGCACCGGCCGGCAGATCCACCTCTACAACCTCGGGACCGAGCTCACCACCGGACGCCAGGGCTGGGCCGACGCCGACGGCACCTTCCACCCCTGGCCGGGCGGCGGCGTCCCGCCCGTGCCGGCGCCCGACGCCTCCTTCCCCGGCCCGGCCGACGGCGAGTCCATGACGATCCGGCTGCCCAAGTTCTCCGGCAGGCTCTACTTCTCCTACGGCGAGAAACTCGACTTCCGGCTGGCCACCGGCGGCCTGGTGCAGCCCGCCGTGCAGAACCCCACCGACCCCAACCGCGACATCCTCTTCAACTGGTCCGAGTACACGCTGAACGACTCGGGCCTGTGGCTGAACAGCACGCAGGTCGACATGTTCTCCGCCCCGTACGCGGTGGGCGTGAAACGGCCCGACGGTTCGGTCACCACCACCGGCCACCTCGAACCCGGCGGCTACCAGGGCTTCTTCGACGCGCTGGAGGAACGGGGAGGCGGCTGGGAGGAACTGATCCAGAGGCGTGCCGACGGCAGCGTCCTGCGCGCCCTCGCCCCCAGCCACGGCATCGAGGCCGGCGCCGCGCTGGAGGACTCCCTGGACGACTACATCGACCGCGTCTGGCACAAGTACTCCACCGAGACGCTCACGGTGACGCCGTTCTCCTACCGGCCCGACATCACCTACCACGGCGGGTCCGGCATGAACCGGCCCAGGTACCGCACACTCGTCAGCTGGACCGCGAACCCGAGCCGGTTGTGCGCCCGCCGCTGAACCTGCACCTTCTCCAGATCCGAAGCGCCAAACAGGGCCCCGAGGGCTCAGCGCACGATCCGGATGAACCGCGCCTTGCGGGCGATGGCTTCCCAGAACTTCGCGTCGGTGGACCGCTCGGTGGCGTACTGGAAGACCGCGACCTCGGCGTTGGCGTTGCCCTGCCGGATGACACGGCCGTTGCGCTGCTCGACGTCGGCCGGCCGCCCCAGATCTGGTCATTGCCGTCCTCCGGCCGCAGATGCCGCCAAATGCGGTCCTTCAGCGGGGCTGGCATCTCACTGCTCTTACGGTCCGAGTCGACCGCCTCAGCTGCTTCACGCGGCGCAGGGCAGACCAAGCCCAATCAGATCGGCTCGTACGTGGCGGTCTGGAACATCGCGTAGGTGGTGCCCCCTGTGCCGTCCCGGTCGGGGCGGCACAGGGGAGACAGGACCCGGCGCGGGGCGGTGACTCGCGCAGAGCAGGGAACCAGCGGCGTCGTGCCATGTCACGCCTCCCCGCCGCTCAGCCATACCGCGAGGGCCAGTAGGGCACCGAACAGCACGGACCAGGGATTGAGGCAGTACGCCGCCGCGGTGGCCAGGGTCAGGCCGGTGGTCAGGGCCAGATAGCCGGCGATCTGCGCCCGGCGGGCGGCGGCCGGCTCGTCGTAGAGGATCCCGCCGCCTGCTGTCGCGGTGACAAGGCCGACCAGGAGCAGCGCGACGGGCGGGGACGCTTGGTAGAGGGCTCCTAGCAGGCCGACCGTTCCGACGCCGACCAGGAGGAGGCCGAGCAGATCGCGGGCGAGGCGCCGCCGCGGTGTCCGATGGCCGGGGGACGGTGGGGGCTGCGTTGGAGGATTCACGCGGCGGACCGTAGGAAGGCCGGCCCGTTTGCGTCGCGGGCTACGCGCCGCGCGCGATCACCAGGGCAGCCAGTCGCCCGCGTCGGCCCGGCCGTGGGAGGTGTCGCGGGCTATGACGATGCTGGCCACGCCGAGCCAGGTGGCGACGGCAACGAGGATGAAGACGATCGTGGAGAGCTGGCCGTGGCCGGTGCCGTGGTAGGTGAGGCCGCCGGACACCGCGCCGAGGACCAGGCCCAGGAGGAGGATGCGCACGGGGGTCCTATCGGGCGGGGCGCGAGACGCCGGAGACGTAGGCGCTGATGCCGCGCCGCTGGATGTGGCCGCCGGGCACGAGCTTGGTGCTCGGGGGCGGCTGGGGGATCTTCCGCTTGGCGCGCACCGTCTGGTCGCCGCCGATGAGGTGCCGGTTGTCGATGAGGGCTTCGCAGTCCCGGCCGGCGACGTCCTCGTAGGGGCGGCGGCAGGAGCGGCAGTAGACCTCCAGCGCATCGACGCGGGTGTCGCCGGGGGCGGTGAAGGAGCCGCGGAAGTCGGCTTGCTTCGCGATCCGGTCCTCGACCTTGATCTCCGCGGCGACGATCCACACGTGCGCGAGCGAAGCGACGGGGGCGGGCGTGGGTTCGGCCGGCGGGGGCGGTGCCAGCGGCTGGTCGAAGAGATCGGCGAAGAGTTCGATCTCCAGTTGGTCCCGTACTACCGCTGTCGTCACCTGAAAGTCCTCCGAGTATCTCAGTGGCCCCCCAGCGTCAACGCCTCGATGCCATATGGACGGAGTGACTGGCCAAGGCGTTACACCTGAAGCCTTGAGAGAGGCGAGAGACACAGAAACCCCCGCCGGTGGCGGGGGCTTCTGGAGGTGTCGGAGAACGGGTCAGGTGGCGTCAGGACGATGCCACGGCTGTGTCGGCCGCCAGGGCTCCAGCCGCGGAGGCAGCTTGCTGAACGTGGGCAGAGGAACCCGCTCGGCCTGGAGCGCCTCGTCCCGCCCCGTCTCGTTGGCGGCCGCGGCACGGTCTTCGGCGACGCTGACCGGTGTCCACTGGTGTCCGTCCCATTCCTGGATGCCGCGCGGCGCGCTCGGGGCGACGTGGGCCCCCTGCTCCGCCTGCTCGCCGAGCCGGACCGCCCGACGCTCCCCGGGCTTAGGGCGGCGCTCCTCGCGGCGCGCTACCCACTCCTCAAGAGATTCGTCTTCCACCGGTGTGCTCCCTCCCCTGTCTTGGTTCAAGCCACCGTCACTGCATTTGTTCGAGCATGTCGTACAAGCGGGGCTGCTACTGCCAGCCGTGCAGGGTCAGGGCGCCGGCCTGCTTGAGGCAGCCATGCAGGCCCGCCTCCGGGTACTCGATGAGGTCCTCGGGCAGGTCATGGTCGGCGAACCACTGGAGCGTGAGGCACTTCTCGGGCTCCTTGTTGGTGGGAGTGCCCTCCCACTCTGTGGCCGTGAAGAAGAAGCCGATCCGTTCGGAGCCGTCGCCCTGGTGGTGGTGCACGACGTGAAGGAGCCGCAGATGAGCAGGGTCGACCCTGACGCCGGTCTCCTCGAACAGCTCACGGGCCGCCCCGGCGGTCAGGGTCTCGCCCTGGTCGAGCTTGCCGGACGGCAGGTGCCACCGGCGGTAGCCGTAGGGGCCGCCTCTCTGCGAGAGGAGGATCTTCTCGCCGTCGCGGAGAAGGACGTGGGTGTCGATGATGGGCTGTGCTGGCTGTCCGCTCATGTTTCCTGGGGGGTCGGGGAGGTGGCTGAGGCCTCCGACGGTAGCGGGAGCGTGAGGATCGCGTCCGCGATTCGCTGCGCGACGTGCGGCGGGGAGATCTCGGTGGTGTCGATCGCCAGCACCTTCGCGCCCAGGCCCTCGATGTAGGCCGCGGCGTCCTGGTACAGCTCCACCTCCCGAGCCGGGGCCGTCGGGTCTGCGCGAAAGCGATGCGTCACGCCGGCTGCGGCGATACGGCGGCCGATCGTGTCGGGGGCCGCGGTGAGGACCACCGCCAGGTCGGGCGGTGGTGCGTAGGCGTTGAGGAGTTGGAGGAAGTCCATCGGCACGCCGTCGAGGCGCTGAAGCACGAACGTTGACGCTACGTACCGGTCGGAGACGAGCAGGTCACCGCTGGCGAGGGCCGGGGCGATGGTCGTCTCGACGTGCCGGTACCGGGCGGCTGCCACCAGGCAGGCCAAGGCCATGCCGTGGAGCTGACCGCCGTGCGTGCGGGTGAAGTCGCCGAGGAAGTCCCCCGAGGGCGGCTCAACCGTCCACCGGGCGGCCGCACCGCGGGCGGACAGCTCCTTGCGGAGTTCCCGGATGGTGGTGGACTTCCCCACCCCGCTCGGCCCGTCGATGCTGACAAAGAGCCCCTTGCGCGCGCCGGTCATGCGGCGACCTCCAGCCCGTCGACCTGCTTCCGCTCGTGCTGTTCCCGGGTGAGCACGGCGAGCGTGGACCGGATCTCGTCCAGAGGGACGCCCCCGAACTGGATTCCGACACTGAAGTTGAACTCGTCGCGCTGGCGCATGGACTCGTTCGCACCGTCCTGGGTGAGGTCCACGTCGCCGTAGGAGAGGAGTTCGTCTGCCTTGTAGCCGTCCTTGATGAGGGTCTGCCACACCGGAGTGCCGGGGTAGGGCCGGAACTCGAACACGCTGGCCCGGATGTCGCCGGGGTGCTGGTCGGCGATGGCCCACAGGGTGCGGATGTGCTGAACCGTGGCCGCGAGGTCTTCGTGGGACTCGCCGGGGAAGCCGAGGATCAAGTAGCCCTTCACGCCGATGCCGTGGGCGACGAGCCGCCGAGCCACGCGTTCGGTCATCTCGGCGCTGATCCGCTTGTCCATGGAGGCAAGGATCCGGTCGCTGCCGGACTCGATCCCCAGCGCGACCTCCCGCAGACCGTTGGCGACGAGCATCTCCAGCTCTCGGTCTGTGCAGCGGTCGAGGACGTTGATCCGTCCGGTGGCGTCCCACACGTACCGCTCGCCGATCCGGTGCCGGGTGAAGACCTCCATCTGTTCGTCGATGACCCGCTTCGCCCCGAGCAACAGGTCATCCACGAACCGGAACGCAGTCACGCCGTACTGGGCGTGCAGAGACTCCAGTTCGCCGATGATGTTCTCGGGGGAGCGGACCCGGATCTTCACATCCGGGTTGGCGCTCCAGGCGGCCCCGCAGAACGTGCAGTTGTACGGGCAGCCGCGGCTTCCCACGATGTTCTCCTCAAGGTGCCCGTGTGCGGCGCCGGCCGCCAGCCAGTCGGCCGCGCGGCTCGCAGCGAGACGGCGATCAGTAGGCGTGGGCGCGGCCCGGTAGGGGTCCTGCGGCAGGAAGGCCCGGTTCACGTACGGCAGGGTGTTGATGTCGGGCCCGAGCAACTCCGCGCTGGTGCGTGCGTCGGCTACGCCGCCGGCCCGGCTGCCGATGAGCGGATCCCGCCAGAGCACTCCGGGCAGCTCCCGACGACGCTGCTCGTCCTCCAGGAGGGCCGCGACGCGCAGCTCTCCCTCGCCGAGAACCAGGGCCTTGAGGTGGCGCATGCGGGGATCGGCGAGGACACGGTCCGGCATGGCCTTGGCATGGTGCCCGCCGACCATGAGCGCGATCTGCGGGTTCAGCTTCTCGGCGATCCGCGCGGACATCTCGTACGTGGGGGCGAGGAGGTTCATCGCGGCCCAGCGCGGCGCCATGTCGTTGACGAGCTGCGCCGTCTCCTCGATGCCCAGCCCGTGCGCTTCGGCGTCGAGGACACCGACGTTGAAGCCCTGGCGCTGCGCGTAGGTGGCGATGTACGCCATGCCCAGGACGGGAAGGGTGTAGTCGTTGGTCCGGGGTCGTTCGGCGTAGTCGCACCGATCGCCTGGAGCGGGGTGCGTTCCGTCCAGTGGTACGTGCGCGGGGGCGGCACGTGCGCCCACGCGTCAGCAGGACGCTGGGGCGGCGCCTTGCCCGGCTCCATCCGGTGGACGAGCAGGTCGGCGTTCACATCCCGCTTCGGGTCGACTGGCCGTCCCGCTTGCTCCACGACGTAGCCCAGCGACCGCAGGCCTGTGGCCACGGCCTCCAGGCGCGTATCCCAGTCCGATCCGACGCGGTGGTCTGGATGCCACTGGACCAGCACACACAGGTGCGCGCCGCGCGGCCAGGCGCACTCCGGTGCGTACACGGCCCTGGCCCAGACGTCGCCGGGCGCGATGTCCCGGTCGTGGAGGGCGGTGCCGTTCTGGTAGCCCGTCACCACCCAGTTCTCCCCAACCTTGAGCTGGTCCAAGTCGTAGTTGACCACCAGGGGCCCGGTCCGGTTCGGGTCCTCCCTGTCGTAGACGGGTGGTCTCGTCCAGTAGCTGCGCACGGTGTCCTTTTCAGGTTCGGAAGGTCGAGGTGCAGAAGGCTCCGTCACGGGACTCGCAGGCCAGGGGCAGGTCACCTGATCACAGACCCCTACCAGGCGCAACCCCCGAGCTCCCCGAGATCGAGCTCATCAACGCCAACGACCGCCCACACTGGACCAAGAAGGCGAAGATCACCGCGGCGATACGCGCGGCCACCGCGGCGGCGGCACGTGACGCGCGGGTGCTGCGGCTGGCCCGGGCGCGGGTGCTGTACCTGGTCCACCCCACGGCGCGCACGCGGATCTTCGACCCCTCAAACTGGTCGCTGTCGGCGAAGGCCGCCGTGGACGGCCTGTCGGACGCCGGGGTGTTAGAGGACGACAACGCCGCGGTGGTGACGGGAGTTGACCCCCGTGCAGGAGCGCGCCAGAACGGCGCGACCGTCAGAATGTCGCTGGTCGTCATCGACCCGGGGGAGGAGAAGCAAGGTGACTGAGCAGAGAACGGCCCGGCAGCACGCCATCGACCTGTACGAGGAGGCGGGGGTAGGGCCCGCGCTTGGCTCCACGTACGCGGACGCACTCCTCGCCCTGCGCGACACGGAGACCGCAGCCAACCTGCGCGCCGCTGGGTTCGAGCGGGCGGCAGCACTGATCCAGCCCGACCCGGACCTGATCGACGCTGCATGGGGAGAGGACCAGTGACCGCGAAATCGCCGATGGAGCGGCGGCCGTCGCCCGTCGACAACGGCGTGGACGCTCGACCCGTTCTCGGGCGACACCGGCCCCGGTCCGACGTCCAGCCCCACCGGCGACCCGTCCCCGTCCCCGAGCGAGACCGGCCCCGGAGAGCCGACCTCCCCTCCGCCGTCGAGCCCCACCCCGACCGTGACACCGACGCTTCCCCCCCTCCGGCGACACCTTCTTCCTGCGCTCGGGCGGCCGACTCGGCACCCGGACGGGGGCGGACGCGAAGGCCGACACCGTCCCGTCCGCCGACGGGACCAACCACGACGGCACACCGTACGCACCGCTCGTCTACGAGGTGCGCGACGTGGTCGGCACCCACGACCCCGCGCGTGCCACGGACTTCACCTTCCGCACGGACGCCGGGACGCGCGTGGGTCTCGGCCGGCAGGCCCGTGTGTCCTACGACCTGACCGGTGACGGAACGTTCGAGCGGGTGGAGACCTTCCGCTACTTCGCGACCGACCCGGTCCCGGGCTGCGAGGAGTACCGGGGGTCACGAGCCGGGTCGCACTCCGCGAGCGGGAGACTCGGGGACATGTCCGGGGGGACGATCCGGGTCGAGGTGTGGAACGCCCTCGGTGACGGTACGGCCGCTCTGGAGGTGGACTCGGCCTCCGTCCTCAAGGTTCCGTTCTAGCCGGCGCGGCACCCGCTCGACGACTCGTCAGGGCCGGTTCTCTCCAGCAACCGCCCTGCGAGTCCCGCGGATCCACGCTTCGCCGACGACACCCGCCGGGACCGTCACCGGCCCACGGGATCACCGTCGGCCCCGTCGTTGCGGGCGTACAGCGCCATGTGGCCGCCGTGGTGCAGCGGTGAGCCCGGCCGCAGCCGGGCCGCCTCGCGGCCCGTCGCCGCGTCGACGATGTGCACCTCCCCGTGGCCGCCGCGGGTGACGGCGATCCAGTCGGAGCCCGGTGAGGCGGCCACCGCTCGCCGCTGGACGCCCTCCCAGGGTGTGCCGCCGCGCCGCGGAGCGCCGTCCATCGCGGGCAGCGGGACGCGGCGGACGCTGCCGTCGGCGCCCAGCAGAACCAGCTCGTCGCCGTCGGGGTGGATCCGGGTGAACGCGGTGTGGCGCCGCGCGAGGGCCAGCCGGAAGACGAGCCCGGGGCCGAGCTCCGTGAGCCGCGTGCGGCCCGCCTCCAGGTCGTGGTGCCATGCCTGGTTGGTCCACTCCGGCCAGCGCAGCGGGTCCGGGTCACCGCCGCGCAGCGTGCTCCACAGCGCCGGCCGGCGGGTGTCGAGCCGCAGGTACCAGCCCCGGGCGGGGGACTCCCAGGGGATGACTTTCTCGGCGGCGAGGCCGTCGCCCTCCCTCCGGGCCCGGTGCACCCCCTCGCCCGTGGCCGCGAACACCCGTCCCGCTCCGGGTGCCTGGGCGTCTCCGTGCCCGTCGTCCGGGAGCGGCAGGAGCGCGTGCGGTGTGACCGCGGGGCAGCCGGGCGCGGCCGCGAGGAGGTCCGCGAACCGGTGCACGGCCAGCGCCCCGGGCTCCCGGTGACGCAGCACGACCAGCGGGTCGCCGTCGCCCAGCACCGTCACACCCGGCTCGCCGGAGCGCGTACGCACCCGCGCCGCCTCTCCGGTGGCCAGGTCAAGGACCGTCAGCAGGTCCGACCAGGGCTCGGTGTTCCTGCCCAGGCCGGTGGTCACGGCCAGGTGGCGACCGGACGGGTCGCAGGCGAGGTGCTCGGCGGGTACGGCGACCGGGACCGTGCGCTCCACGAGCCGCTCGGCGAAGGGGGCGAGCACCAGCAGTTCGCCGCGACGGTCGTCGACGCAGGCCACCCGCCCTCCCGGCAGCGCCAGGAACCCGGCGTGCTCGGACAGGTGTCGCCCGGTGAGCCGTCCTACGACGGCGCCGTCCGGCACGGACAGCACATGGACGCGGCCGTACCCGTGGTCGGAGACGAGCAGGACGGCGGGGGCAGCAGGCATGAGGTCCTCCGGAAAGCAGACTGTTGAAAACGATTATCATGTATCTTCGGTGCGTTCCCGGTACCTGAGAAGAAGCGAGGGCATCAATTGCTGCGCTCACCGTCCACGTTCGTCCGCAGTTGGATCACCGCAGCGTTGGTGGGTTCCGTCCTGGTCGGCTGCGGCTCGTCGTCCGAAGAACCCGCGAGTGACAAGGCCGAGCCCGCGACGAGGACCGAGGTCACCGTCGAACCCATCAAGGCGGCGACCGAGCTGACCGACACGAACGGCGTCGAGGTCTCCCTGAAGAAGAAGCCCGAGCGCATCGTCTGCCTGTTCGCGCTGTGCGACGACATCCTGACCGAACTGGGAGTCGTCCCGGCGGCCACCAACAGCACGCTGCTCGCCCACCCTGACTTCCTCGGGAAGGAGAAGGCCGGGGACGTCGACGTCATCCCCGGCGGATTCATCGCCCCGGAGGTCGAGGCGATCCTCTCCCACAAGCCCGACCTGGTGATCGGGCTGGGGGACACCCACGGCAAGCTCGCCCCGGCACTCAAGGGCGCCACCACGTTCTGGGCCATGCAGCCCGAGACGTGGCAGGACAGCGTCGGGTACCTGCGCGACGTCGCCGCGCTCACCGGCCGGACCGCCGAGGGGGAGAGGGCGGAGCGGACCTTCCGGACCAAGCTCGCCGCGGCCGAGAAGACCCCGAGCGGAAAGACCGCGCTCGTCATCTACGGCAGCGACGAGAACTTCGGCGTCGCCACCCCGGAGGGCGACGTCACCGCCAGCCTGTTCCCGAAGATCGCCCAGTACCCGTGGAAGTCCCGCGGTGTGGAGGGCAGTTACAGCCTGGAGGAGATCCTCGCCCAGGGCGTCGACGTGCTGTTCGTCGAGACGATGAGCTTCGGTGAGGCGGACGGCAAGCTCTCGGAGAAGCTCGCCGGCAATCCGCTCTGGGGCAAGATCCCGGCGGTGAGGAACGGTGACGTCCACGAGGTCAACTCCGAGGTGTGGGCCAAGGGCCGCGGCACCCGTTCGCTGGGCATCGTCCTCGACGAGGCCACGGCCGCGCTGCGGTGAGGACGCCCCTCTCGGCGCCCGCCGCGGCCGATCACGCCGCGGCGGGCGGGCAGCGGCCGAAGCCCGCCGCGCGCAGGTGGCAACCACCTCTGGTGGGCGTGCTCCTGGCCGTCTCCGCGCTCTGCGCCCTCAGCCTCGGCACCCCGTACGTCCCCCCGCACCGCCTGGCCGCCGCGGTGACCGACGGCGACGGCACCGGTCTCGCCGGGATCGTCGTCACCGAACTCCGCGTGCCCCGCCTGCTGCTGGCGCTCGTCGCCGGAGCGTGTCTGGGAGCGGCCGGACTGGTGCTCCAGGAGGCGCTGCGCAACCCCCTGGCGGTGCCCGAGATGCTGGGTGTGTCCTCCGGGGCCGCGCTGGGGGTGGCCGCGCCGCTGGTGCTGACCCTGTCCCTGCCCGCCGCAGTTCAGCCCCTGCCGGCCATCGGCGGCGCCGCGCTGGGCGGCGGACTGACGCTGCTGGTCGCGGGACTGGGCCGCAGTCCGTCCGCCGTGCTGCTGACCGGCGCCGCGGTGGCCGCCGCGCTGCAGGCCGCGCTGCTCGTCCTGATGGTGATGGCCGACCAGCTCGACCTCCAGCTGATCTACCGCTACCTGCTCGGCTCCCTCTCCGCCCGGACCTGGGACGACGTGACGGGCCTGTGGCCGTGGCTGCTCGTCGCGCTACCCGCCCTCGTGCTGTGCGCGCCCGTGCTCTCGGTGATGCGGCTCGGCGACGAGGACGCCGAGGCGCTGGGCGTGCGCGCCCATCGCGCACGGCTGGTGGCGCTGGCCATCGCCGTGGTCCTGATCGCCCCCGTGACGGCGGTGTGCGGGCCCGTCGCGTGGGTGGGGTTCCTCGCCCCGCACCTGGCCCGCAGCTTCGACCCCGCGGCGGGCCCGGTGCGCTGGCTCCCGTGGTCCGCCGCCTGGGGCGCCGTCGTCGTGACGGCCGCCGATGTCCCGGCCAGGCTGGCGCTGGCGCCGGTGGAGACACCGGCCGGTGCCTGGACGGCGTTGCTGGGGGTGCCGGCGGGGGTGGTGCTGATGCGGTCGGGCCGCCGGGGCGGGGCCGCCCGGCGCGGCCGGACCGCTTCGGCCGCCGTGCGTGCGCTGCTGCCCGGAGCGCGCCGCCCGGCACCGGGTGCGGCGGGCGACGTGTCCGGCACCCGGGCGTCGGGCCACGCCGCCGCGGAAGAGCCCGGCATTCGGGCGTCGGACCACGCCCATCCGGACGCGCCCCGCACCCGGGCGTCGGATCGAGCCGTCGCGGACGCGCTCCCCACCCGCGCATCGGCCCAGGGCCACCCGGACGAACCCCGCACCCGCCCCCCGGCGCAGGCGGACCCGGGCAGGGCCTCCACCCACCCCCCGGCGCAGGCGGACCCGGGCAGGGCCTCCACCTGCCCCCCGGCCCACGCCCACCCGAACGAGCCCTCCACTCCGGCATCGGGTCAAGCCCGCCCGGACGAGCCCGGGTCCGGCGGCGAGGGTCCGCCCCCAGTCGACACGACCAGAACGGAGGAAGCGTGGTGACCCGGCGTTTCGCGGCGCTCGCGGCACTGGCCGTCGTATGCGCCGGTGCGGAGCTGGTGGCCGGGCGCGGTATGTCGCCCGATGTGGTCTGGGACGTGCTGAACGGGGGCGGTGACGCGACGGAACGCTACATCCTCCTCCAACTGCGCCTGCCCAGGATGCTGGTGGCCCTCGGCGCGGGAGCGTGCCTGGCCGTGGCGGGGCTGGTCCTGCAGTCCGCCCTGCGCAACCCCCTGGCCGGGCCCGAGGTGACGGGTGTGACCCCGGGGGCCGTGCTCGGCGCCGTCACCGCCACCGCCCTGGGGCTCGCGGGGTGGGACTCGCCGCTGGCCGTGGTCCTCGCCGCCTGTGCGGGCGGGTGCGGCGGAGCGGTCCTGCTGTGGCTGCTGGCAGGCCGAGGGCGCGGTGATACCGCGCAGACCGCCGTGCACGGGGTGCTGGTGTCGGCGGTGCTCGGCGGCCTCACCGCCATGGTGCTGCTGGTGGAGCCAGGTGAACTCGGCAGCGTGGTGCAGTGGTTGGTGGGCACCACGGAGGGCCGGGTATGGGAGCACTGGCACCTGCTGTGGCCGTGGGGACTGGTCTGGGGGATCGCCGCCTGGCTGCTGGCCGGGCCGCTGACCCTGCTGCGCTGCGGGGACGACATCGCCCTCGCCGCCGGCCTCTCCGCCCGCCCGGCCCGGACCCTGGCCCTGCTGTGCGCGGTGGCCTTGACGGCGGGCGCGGTGGCCGCCGTGGGGGCGCTGGGGTTCGTCGGGCTCCTCGTGCCGCATCTGGCCGTCGCCGTCTTCGGCGCGGACCTGCGGGCGAGCCTTGCCGGTGCCGCCCTGGTGGGCGCGGTCGTGGTGTGCGGGGCGGACGCGGCGGCGCAGCTGTCCTCGCGGCTGCTGGCGGCGGCGCTCGACTCCGGGCGGCTCACGCTGCCGGTCGGGGCGCTCACCGCCTGTCTCGGCGCCGCGCTGCTGCTGGTCGTCGTGCGCCGCACGCCGAGCCGTACGTTCTGAAGTCGACCGGAGGACAGAGCATGACCGAGTCCGTGGGGATCCACGTCGAGGGGGTCCATTTCGGCTACCCCGGACGACCCGTGCTGCGGGGCGTCGACATGACCGTCCGGCCGGGCGAACTGACCGCCCTCATCGGCCTGAACGGCTGCGGCAAGTCGACCCTGCTGCGGCTGGCCGCCGGGCTGCTGCGGCCCGGCGAGGGGCGCGTGCTGCTCGGCGGGGACGACCTCGCCCGCCTCTCCCGGCGCGCCACCGCACGCAGGGTGTCGCTGCTGCACCAGTCCGCCCCCGCCGTCCCGGGGATGACGGTAGGTCACCTGGTCCGTCAGGGGCGGTACGCGGCCCGCGGCCCGCTGGGCATGCTGCGCGAGGGCGACGACCCCGTGGTGCGCCGGGCGCTGCGGGACGTCGGGGTGGAGGAGTGGGCCGACCGCGACGTCGACGCGCTGTCCGGCGGGGAACGGCAGCGGGTCCGGCTCGCGATGGCGCTCGCCCAGGACACCCGCGTGCTGCTGCTCGACGAGCCGACCACCTACCTGGACCTGCACCACCAGCTCGACGTGCTGCAGACCGTGGTGCGGCTGCGCGAGGAACGCGGGCTGACGGTGGTCATGGTGCTGCACGACCTGGCCCACGCCGCCCGCTTCGCCGAACGCATCGTCGCCCTGCGCGACGGCCGTGTGGTCGCCGACGGCACGCCCCAGGAGGTCGTGACGCCGGGGCTGCTGGCGGACGTGCTGAAGGTGGGGGGCCGGGTCGGCCGGGACCCCGAGGGGGGCTGGCCGGTGTGTTATCCAGATCACCCCCTCCCGGCACTAGAATATGAAAATCAAATTCATTAAGGTCTGTGTCACGGCGCTCAACCGAACGCCGTATCTCCCTGAAGATGAAGGAGAGTTCATGGACCGCGAGCAGGTCTTCGCGCCGATCGCCGACCCGGGTCAGCTGGCGCACGACTCGGCTTCCCACTCCAACGCCCTCGTCGAGAACCCCTTCGAGGACACCGAGGAGTAAGCGAGGGACCGGCCACCCTCGACCGTGGGCCCGCCCGTTGCCTTCCGGGCGGGCCCCTTCTCGTCCCACCCCACGTCGTCAGGAGGATCCCCGTGTCCCGCAGCCGGCTCGTCCCCGGTGCCGAGGTCGTCGCCGTACCCGGGCGAGGGCTCGCCGTCCGTACCCCGGAAGGGGAGTTCCTCAGCGTCCGGACCGGGGGCGCCGACGAGGAGGCCCTGCTCTCCTTGCTCACGGGCGCCGCCACCGGTCCGATGGACGACGACCTCGCGCGTGTACTGATGGCGTTCGAGGAAACCGGCTACCTGGCGGAAGGGCCGCCCGGCAGGGAGTGGCCAGCTGCCCGCCGGGACATCCGCCTCCTCGGCGACCCGGTCCTGACCGCACCGCTCGCCGAGCAGCTGACCGCCCTCGGCGCACGGCCCCGCACCACCCCGGTGACCGCCTCCGGCACCACCCCGATGACCCTTGACGACCTGCTCGAGGGGGACCCCACCGCCGTCGTGTGGTGCCTCGACGGACCCGGGCCGGACGGGCTGTGGGACGCCGCCGACAGCCTGCCCCGGCACGGCGTCGCATGGCTGCGCTGCCACCGCGAGGGCTGGCAGGCGTACGTCGAACCGGTGGCCGCCGCACCCGGCGACGTCACCTCGGCACACGTCCGCTCCCGCCGGCTCGCCGCCACCCCCGCCCACCGCGAACTGGCCGCCTACTGGAGCGGACCCCGCACCTCCGGCGCTCCGGTGCGACTCGCCACCCCCGCCGCCACACTGCTCGCGGCCCTCCTCGCCGACGACCTCGCCCGATGGGCCACCAACACCCCCGATGAACCGGCCGCTCTCCCGGCCCGCCGCCGGCTCCGGCGCGTGGACCTGCGCACGCTGACCGTCACCGAGCACCCCGTCCTGCCGGTGCCCGACGTCGCCCCGATGCCGAAGAGGGACACGTGACGGCGTTCAGCGCGATGGTGGGGGAACTCGCCACCGACGTTCAACTCCCGCACGGGATCGGCCCTTTCCCGGCCGTCCTGCTGCGCACCCCCTACGACCGGACACGGCACCGCGCCGAGGCGCGCGGCTGGGCCCGCCGCGGGTTCGCCGCCGTCGTCCAGGACGTACGCGGCCGGCACGGATCACCGGGGGAGTGGCACCCGTACGCCCACGAGACGGCCGACGGCGCCGCGACCGTCCGCTGGATCCGCCGACAGCCGTGGAACGACGGCCGGCTGGTCGCCGCCGGCGCCTCCTACGCGGCCCACTGCGCCCTCGTCCTCGCCCTCGACGCGTCGGAGGAGTCACGGCCCGACGCCGTCATCGCCGCCGTGCCCGCCCTCGGCGCGGCCGAGACGGCACGCGAGGCGTCGGGCGTGGAGCGGCTGCTGTCCCGCGCCGGTTGGTGGGCCGCCCACGGTGACCGCCGGGACTCCGACGAGAGCGCCCTGGACAAGGCCCTCGCCGCCGACCCCGGACTCCTCACCCACCTGCCGCTCACCGGACTCCCCGAGCGACTGGGCCGCGCCCTGCCCTCCTGGGCCGCCCTGTGGTGGCGGCAGGACCGCGGCCGCCTCGTCTCCCGGGCGGCACATGCCGGTGTGCCCCTGCTGGCCGTGGGCGGCCACCACGACCACTTCACCGAGGACACCGTCGCGCTGTGGCGCCACTGGGGAGGGCCCTCGGCCCGGCTGCTGCTGGGCCCCTGGGGGCACGGCCTCGTCACCGCCCCCGGACCCGACGCCGGCCCGGCCCACCGGCTGAACCTCGGCGACCTGTACGTGCGCTGGGCCCGGCGCGCCCTGGCCGGCGACCTCGCACCCGGCCGCCACGGCGCGGTCGCGCTCGGCGGTGCCGGACTGTGGCTGCCCGCGGGCACCGAGGGCGAACCGCGCACGCAACGGCTGCGGCTGCTGCACGGCGCCGCCTTCACCGCCGACCCCGGCCGCCCCGTCCGCTCCGACGACCTCACCGTCCCCGCCGACGGGCCCGCCGACCGCTGCCTGCTGCTCTCCCCGCCGCTGCCGCGTCCGCTCGACCTGGCCGGACCCGTGCGGGTCCGGCTGCGGGCCACCGCCCACACGCCGTCCGCCGACTGGGCCGCCCGGCTCGTCGCCCTGACGCCCCAGGGGACCGCCGAGCGACTCGCCGTCCGCGTCCTGCGGCGCGCGGACCCGGCGGGCCGGGACAGCGGGTTCACCGTCGAGCTCGGGCGGCTCGCGCGCCGGCTGCGGGCCGGCACCCGGCTGCGCCTGGAGATCGCCGGACACCACTTCCCGGCCCACGCCCGCAACCCCCACACCGGCGACGACCCGATCACGGCCGTCCGGCTGGACGCCTCGCGGCGCGAGGTCGACCCGGACAGCGTGACGCTGACCCTGCCCGTGCTCCCCTCCCGTCCCACCCCCACCGACCCCGCCGAGGAGACCCTGCGATGACGGCGCTGCCGCTGGAAGCACTCGTCGACCCCGTCTGCGGCATCGTCCGCAAGGTCAAGCCCGTCGAGCACCCCGCGGGCGCCCCGCCCCGCTACACCGCGCTCACCGCCGAGATATCCGACGCCCGCAGACTCGGACTGTGGCCCGCCGACCGGGTCTCCCTCGGCACGACCTTCGGCGACCCCGCACAAGCCCGCATCGCCGCGATAGCCGAGGGAGTCGAGCGGTACTGCGGCAACCGGGTGCCGCCGCCCGGCCACCCCGACGCCCCCCTGCGCGCCACCGCCGCCGAACTGGCCGAGAAGGGCCTGCGGCTCTACGGCCCCGGCGACCTGCCCGCGTACGCCGACTGGCAGTACGCCCGGGAGAAGTTCCCCTACCGCCCCCTCACCGAGACCACCCCGGCCCTGTGGACGCGCGGCACCGAACGGCTGCCCGGCGGACGGGAGGCGGAGGTCTGGGCGCCCGTCGCGCTCACCCACCTCAACTGGCGCCAGGGCGCCTTGCGCGAGCTGCCCCGCACCCACCACCTCAACTACGCCGGGATCGCCACCGGACAGGGCCTCGACGACGCCGTCGACCGCGGCCTGCTGGAGATCGTCGAACGCGACGCCCTGGAACTGTGGTGGCATCTCGACGGCCCGGCCCGCGGCATCGCCCCGGCGAGCGTGCCCGGCCTCGCCGACGACCTGGCCGGCTCCGCGCTCGACGTCCACATCGTCGAGATGCGCTCGGAGTTCGCCCCCTGCATGGCCGCGCTCGTCCACGACCCGCGCCTCGGCCTGTACGCCGCCGGGTTCGCCTGCAAGTACGACCCGGCCGAAGCCGCCCGCAAGGCCGTCCTGGAAGCCGTCCACACCTGGGTCTTCACCCAGGGCCTGACGGACCCCGACGGCTGGGTGTTCCAGGCCGTGGAGGCCGGGCTGCTCGCCCGCGGGCTCTACCTGGAGCACCGCGCCGACGGACGCTACCTCGACGCGTGCGGCGGGCAGTTCGAGCACGTCCGCGACCTGGGCGCGCACGTACAGGTGTGGCTGGACGAGCGTATGGCGCCCGAGGCCCGGCGGTTCACCGCGCCCGCGCTCGGGACCGTGCCCGTCGACGCGGTCGAGCCCGGCAGCCGGGAGCGGCTCCTGGGCGCGCTGCACGCGGGCGGCCACCGCGTGATGACCTTCGACCTCACCACCGAGGACGTGGCCGAGACGCCCCTGCGCGTCGCCCGGGTCCTCGTCTCCGCACTGCTGCCCAACGCCCCCGCCGCCTTCGGCTACTTCGGCTGCCCGCGCCTCGCCGAGGCCGCCGTCGCGCGCGGCTGGCGCACCACTCCGCCGAGCGCGCCGGAGGACTTCACGCTGGCGCCTCCGCCGCACATGTGAGGGCCGCAGTGGAACATCCCCACGAGGAAGGCCCGGTCGACCTCGTCGCCGCCCTCGCTCACGCCCGCTCCGCGCAGCGCCCCGACCCCGACACGTCCGCGGGAACTGCCGTCCGCGCCTGGCCCGGACCGCCGCTGCCCCTCCCCCAGTCCGGCCCGGCGGACCTCGACCTGGGGGCCCTGCTGCGCCTGTCCCTGGCGGCCTCGGACGACTCCGGACGCCTCAGGCCCGCGCCCTCGGCCGGGGCGCTGCACCCGGTCGACACCGAACTGGCCGTGGGCACCGGCTGCTCCCTGCCGCCCGGCCGCTACGGCTACGACCCGCTGCGCCACCGCGTCCACCACCTCGGCCCGCACCCCGACGGCACGCCACCGGGCGTGACCGCCCGGCTCACCGTCACCGCGCGGCGCACGGTCTCCCACTACGGCCACCGCGCCTGGCCCCTGCTGCTGCTGGACACCGGGCACGCCGCCGCCGCGCTGTACCTCGCCGCCCGCGCGCTCGGCACGGAGGAGCCGGACGTACGGCTCGACGGACTCGCCGAGAGCCCGCTGGCCACCGTGCACATCCCACCGCCCGGCGGCCAGGGCCCGGCGCACTCCGCCGACTGCGCCCGCCCCTCGGCGGCCGCCCGGCCGTCAGCGCGCGGAGCCGCCCCGGATCCCGCGTCGGCACTCCCGCGGTCGCCGGACACCCCGTCAGCTTCCGCGGAGCTGCCGGCACGCCGCACTGCCCGACCGCCGTCGGTGGACGACGCCCCCGCTCCTACCGAGGGATTCGTGCGCAGCACCGCCCGATCGCCGTTGCCGGGCGACGCCTCCGCTCCCGCCGATGCATTGGCTCGCAGCACCGCCCGATCGCCGTTGCCGGGCGGCCCGCCCGCTCCCGCCGAACTGCTGGCGCGCCGCAGTACCCCACCGCCGTTGCCGGGCCGCCCGCCCCAGGACGCGCTGCGGGCGGTCCTCAGCAGCGCCGTACGGGCGAGCACCGCGCTCTTTCCCCCGGCCGCCGCCGACGGCCTGCGCTGGAGCGTGGCCGTCGGCCCGCCGCGGCCCGGCCTGGCCGAACTCGCCCCGGACGGGGCGACGCTGCGGCGGTACGCGGCGGGCGAGGCCCGCCCGACGCTCGCCGCCTGGGCCGCGGGACAGGCGTGGATCGCCGACGCGGGAGCCGTCCTGCTCGCGCACGGCTGTCCCGCGGACGCCGACGCCGCGCACATCCGCCGCACCCACCTGGTGGCCGGCTTCGCCGTCCACCTGGCCCATGTCACCGCCCGGCGTCACGGGCTGGCCGCCCGGCCCGTCGGCTCCTGGCAGCAGGCGGACCTCGGCGCCGCGCTCGACGCCACCCCGGGCCGCGACTGGGTCGTCCACGCCCTGGCCCTCGGCACCCGCTCCGCCCACGAGGAGAACACCACGTGATCGTCCACCCCGAACTGCGCCGCGCCGCCGGACGCGCACGGCGCCCCCTGCTCGCGGCCACCCTCCTGCAGGGCGCCGTCACGCTCACCCACCTGGCGCAGGCCGCACTCCTCGCCCTGGCGCTCGCCGCCCTGGCACGCGGCGACACCGGCCGGCTCCCGTGGCTGCTGGCCGCGGTGCTCACCGTCGTCGCCGCCCGGGCCGGGCTCGCCGTGTGGCAGCGACGCACCGCCACCCGGGCCGGAGCCCGGGTCAGGGTGGCCCTGCGCGACGAACTCCTGTCCCACCTCGGCCGGTTGGGCCCCGCCCATCTGACCACCGCGAGGGCGGGAGCCGTCCGCACCACCCTCGTCGAGGGGGTGGAGGGCGTCGACGCCTATGTCTCCCGCTACCTGCCCCAGCTCCTGATCACCCTCACCGTGCCGCCCCTGGTCCTCGCCGCCCTGGCCCTGGTCGAGCCGCTCGCCCTCCTCGGCCTCGTCCCCGCCCTGCTCCTCGCCCTGGCCGGGCCGCGCGCCTGGGACCGGCTCCTCGCCGCCCGCGGCAAGGAACACTGGGACACCTACGAAGGACTGGGCGCCGACTACCTGGAGGCCCTCCAGGGCATGCCCGCGCTGCGCGCCGCGGGCGCGGTCGGCCGTACCCGGGCTCGCCTGGAGAAGCGGTCCGCGGCGCTGCACCGGGCGACCGTCGCCAAACTGCGGGTGTCGCTGGCCGACACCGGCATCACCGACCTCGCCATCCAGGGCGGCACCGTCGCCGCCGCGCTCCTGGCGTGCCGGTCGGCCGTCACCGGATCGACCACGGCGACCGGCACCTACCTGATGCTGCTGCTGGCCTCCGAGTGCTTCCGGCCGGTCCGCGACCTGGCCCGCGAATGGCACGCCGGATACCTGGGCGTGTCCGCAGCGGACGGACTCGCGGCCCTGCGCACCGCCGAACCGGCCGTCCCCGACACCGCAACGGCCCCCGCGCACTGGCAGGCCCCGCCCGAACTGCGCTTCGACGACGTCCACTTCACCTACGACGGAGCAGCGGCCCCCGCGCTGCACGGCGTCTCCTTCACCGCGCGGGCGGGCCGGACGACCGCGATCGTCGGCCCGTCCGGCGCCGGCAAGTCCACGCTCCTGGCCCTGCTCCTGCGTCACCACGACCCGCAGGAGGGCCGGATCACCCTCGACGGGCGCCCCACGACCGAGCACGCCCTCGACGCGCTGCGGCAGGGCATCGCCGTCGTCTCCCAGGAGACCTACCTGTTCCACGCCACCATCGCCGACAACCTGCGCCTGGCCCGGCCGGACGCCACGGACGAGGACCTGGCCCGGGCGGCGCGCGTCGCCGGTGTCCACGACGAGATCGCCGCCCTCCCCGACGGCTACGCCACCGTCCTCGGCGAACGCGGCGCCACCCTCTCGGGCGGACAGCGCCAGCGCCTCGCCCTCGCGCGGGCCCTGCTGGCTGACGCCCCGGTGCTCGTCCTCGACGAGGCCACCAGCTCCGTCGACGAACGCCGCGAGGCGGACATCGTCCGGGAACTGCTGCACGCCGCACGCGGCCGGACCGTTTTGGTCGTCGCACACCGGCTGGACGCCGTCCGGCACGCCGACCGCGTCGTCGTCCTCGACGAGGGACGGGTGGACGCCGTCGGCGAGCACGCCGAACTCGCCGGCGCCGGCGGCGTCTACACGCAACTCGTCGCGGCCGGCCGCGCCCACCGAGGAGAACTCGCCGCATGAGCACCGCCACCCCCACCACCACTCGACCCGCCACCACTCCACCCGCCGCCCCCACCACTCCAGCCGACACCACCGACGCTCCCCGTGCCCCGGACGCCCCCGCGCGGGGCGCGCTGCGCGCCCTCCTCCCCGCCCTCGCCGAGCACCGCGCCATGACGGCACGCACCTGCGCCGTCGCGCTCCTCGAACAGGGCTCCCTCCCCGCGCTGCTGACCCTGGCCGCGCACACCGTCGGCACCGCCGTCATCGAAGGACGCGCCCCTTCCACCGCCACCGTCACCGCGCTCGTCGCCCTCGTCCTCGTCCGCGCCCTGGCGACCTGGCGGGAGATGGACCTCTCGCACGACCTCGCCTACCGGGTGCTGGCCGCCCTGCGGATCCGCGTCTTCGACGGACTCGCCCGCAGCGCGCCCGCCCGGGTCGCGGGCCGGCGCAGCGGCGACCTCGCCGCCACCGCGATGGCCGACGTGGAGGCACTGGAGTTCTTCTACGCCCACACCACGGCCCAACTGCTGGCCGCGGGCACGGTGTTCACCGGTGGCTCCCTCGTCCTCGCCGCGGTGGAGCCGTGGCTGCTGACCGCCGTGCTGCCGGTCGCGGCCCTGCTCGCCGCGGCGCCCTTCGCCGACGCCCGGGCCCGTGCGGCGCGCGGAAGCCGCACGCGGACGGCCGTGGCGGGACTGTCGGCCGACACCGTGGAGACCGTCGACGGACTGCGCGAACTGCTCGCGTTCGGCGCTCTGGAACAGCGCCGCCGCCGACTGGCCGAACGGGGGTGGCAGGTGGGCGACGCCCAGCGCGCCGAGGCCACCTGGGAAGCCGTCGCCGCCGCGGTCCGCGACCTCCTCATCGTGGTCGCGGTCCTGGGCGTGGTCGCGGCGGCCGCCCAGTCCGTGACCTCCGGTCGACTGCACGGCGCGTGGGCCCCGGCGGCGATGACGCTGGCCCTGTCCGTCCTCGGCCCGGTCGCGGAGTCGGCCCGCGCCCTCAGCCAGGCCGTCGCCCTGCGCGCCGCAGCCGCCCGCGTCGGCGCGGCCGTCACGGCCCCCGCCCTCACGCCGCAGCCCGCCGCACCCCGCGTCCTGCCGCCGGGACCGCTGGGCGTCCGCCTGCACCGGGTCCGGTTCGACTACGGCGGCGGGCCCGTCCTGAACGGCGTCGAGCTGACCGTCCGTCCGGGGCAGACGCTCGCGCTGGTCGGCGCCTCGGGCGCGGGCAAGTCGACCTGCGCCCACCTGCTGGCCCGCTTCTGGGACCCGGCCGAGGGCGCGGTCGAGCTGGTGCCCGCCCACGGCGACCCCGTGGACGTGCGGGAGGTCAACGACGAGGAACTGCGGCGCGCGGTCGTCCTCGTGGGCCAGGAGACGCCCCTCTTCCACGGCACCCTCGCCGAGAACCTGCGGCTCGCGGCACCCGAGGCGGACGACGACCGCCTCACCGAGACGGCACGGCTGTGCGGCGTCGACCGCATCGCGCCGATGGACACCCTCGTCGGCGAGCGCGGCGCGACACTCTCGGGCGGCCAGCGGGCCCGCATCGCCCTCGCCCGCGCGCTGCTGGCAGGGCCGAGGGTCCTGGTCCTCGACGAGTCCACCGCCCACCTCGACAACGCCGGAGACGCCCAACTCGCCACCGCGCTGCGGGAGGAGGGCCGCACCACGATCGTCATCGCACACCGCCGCGCCACCATCCGCCGCGCCGACCGCGTGGCCGTCCTGGAGGAAGGCCGCATCACGGAGGAGGGCACCTGGGAGGAACTCACCGCCCGCCCGGGCAGTGCGCTCAACCGCGTACTGGCCACGGCTCCTTCGTGAGCGAGGGGCTCCGGGGACCACTGCGGATGTCCGGTGGCTCGAGGGGGCGGGGATGAGCCCACGGGGTGGGCCGCGGCGAGTACGTCGACGTCCTCGGCCTCGATGAGGACGGGCGCGGCGGCGGCATCGGCCAGGGCGTCACGCGCCTGTAGCGCGTCCAGGAGAGAACGGACGATGTTCGGTGTCGCGGTGGCGCGCTTGGTGGCGCGCCCCGGCCTGCCGGGCACCGGGCCCACCGGCTGCGACGACACGGCCGAGCCGTACACCCCCGCCCGGCAGGAGACGATCACCTCCGTCCCCGGCCGGGCAGGCGGCGCGGATCGCCCGGGAGTTCGCCCGCAACGCCGAACGCACCGACGGCCGTTCCATGATCTCCCTCGGCGCCGGCACCAACCACTGGTTCCACTCCGACACCATCTACCGCGCCTTCCTGGCGCTGACCACGCTGACCGGCTGCCAGGGCGTCAACGGCGGCGGCTGGGCGCACTACGTCGGCCAGGAGAAGGTCCGCCCCGTCACCGGGCAGCAGCACCTGTCCCTCGCCTTCGACTGACAGCGCCCACCCGGCACAGGGCGCGCACCTCCTACTGGTACCTGAAACTCCGACGAGGCCTTCGGGCCGGAGGAGCTGGCCTCCCCGCTCGGCAAGGGCGGTGCGCTGGCAAGGGGTTCGCGGACTGCCTGGGCAGGCCGTGCGGATGGGCTGGACACCCGGCCACCCCTGCTTCAACCGCAACCCGCTCGACCTGACCGACGAGGCGGAGCGCGCCGGCCGGCCCGTCGCGGAGCACGTCGTCGAGGAACTGAAGTCGGGACGGCTGCGGTTCGCGGTCGAGGACCCGGACGACCCGGCCAACTTCCCTCGTGCGCTGACCGTGTGGTGGGCCAACCCGCTGGGCTCCTCCGGCAAGGGCAACGAGTACTTCCTGCGGCGCCTGCTGGGCACGGACGCGGCGGTCCCCTCCGAGCAGACCCCGCCCGAGCGCCGGCACAGGGACGTTGTCTGGCGCGAGGAGGCACCCGAGGGCAAGCTCGACCTGCTGGTCACCATGGACTTCCGGATGACCGCCACCGGCCTGTTCTCCCACGTCGTCCTGCCCGCCGCCACCCGGTACGAGAAGGACGACCTGTCCAGCACGGACATGCACCCCTTCGTGCACGCCTTCACCCCGGCCATCGCCCCGCCCTGACAGGCCCGCACCGACTACGACACCTCCCTGACGGTGGCCGACCGGTTCAGCGAGCTGGCCGCCGAGCACCCGGGCACCCGCACCGACGTCCTCGCGGTGCCCCTGCTGCACGACACCCCCACGAACTCGCCCAGCCCGGCGGGGGTGGTACGGGACTGGAAGACCGGAGCGTGCGAGCCGGTCCCCGGGCGGACCATGCCGAAGCTGGCCGTCGTCGAACGGGACTACGCCGCGATCGGGCACGGGAGGGGCATCGCGGGGGATCGGTGCCCCTGCCTGCCTGCCTGCCTGCCTGCCGGCCTGCCCGCGTGCCGCAGCAGACTCCGCAGGTTCCCTTCCGCACCCCTCCGGCCCTCCTCGGCAGGGACCGTCGGCCGGGGCGCGGACGGTTCCGTGTGTTTGCGACGGGGTTTGTCGGGCCGGGGGCGCGGACGGTTCCGTGTGTTTGCGACGGGGCCTGTCGGCCAGGGCCGAGGCCGTCCCGTATGCCTGCGGCAGGGCCTGCCGGCCGGGACCGTGGTCGTCCCGTATGCCTGCGGCAGGGCCTGCCGGCCGGGACCGTGGCCGGTGCCGCATGCGTGCGGCAGGGCCTGCCGGCCGGGGACCGCCCCGGGGCAGCCTCCCGAAGCGGCGATGTGCCGGATTGTCGCAGCTCATGGTGTGAGGAGGGCCGGGGCTCCCGGTCCTGGTCGGCCCGTTCTCCTTCCCCGGTCCGGTCCGTGCGCGGCCCCGGGGCGGAAAACGGCCCCGACCGCGTTCGATTTCCCAGACGGCGCGGAAGGCGTGGATCCTGGAAGGTGGACGCCCGCCTGGGATCCTCCCCGCACCGCGGGAACGGCTCAGCCCCAGGTTGGTCCTTTCTGCAAGGGAGCCGTCCGGTGATCACATCAATCCGTCTGCCAGGCCGGCATCCGTCACGCTCGGCCAGACCCGGGCCTCCTCATGAGCCGCCCAAGCCGCCGGCGCCGTCACCGAGGCGGTCCTGGACGCGCTGGCTGCTGCCGGTCGCCGCGCTGATCCTGCTGTTCGTGGTGCTGCTGCGGGTCCCCTCCTCCCAGCAGGGCACCTCGCTGTCGTACAGCGACTTCGTCGGCAAGGTCGGCGGCGGCCAGGTCAAGACCGTCGACATCAACGACAAGGGCGCCGTCGAGGGAACCCTGAAGGACGGTACGAAGTTCACCACGCGGATCCCCACCGCCCTGGACAACAGCCGCCTCGAACAGCAGCTGCAGTCCAGGAACGTGGAGATCACCGCGTCCCGGAGCAGCGGCGGCAGCCCCTGGGGGACGCTGCTGGTGCTGTTCCTGCCGCTGCTGCTGATCGTTGGCCTGTTCGTGTGGAGCGGCCGCCGGGCTGCCCGGACCCTGGGCGGAGGGCTCAGCGCCATCGGGCGGGCCCGAGCCAAGATCATCGAGACCGAGCGGCCGACCACCCGCTTCGAGGACGTCGCCGGCTACGAGGGCGTCAAACAGGAGATCAGCGAGATCGTCGACTTCCTGCGCAACCCCGGGCGCTACGCGATCGCCGGAGCCAAGGGACCCCGTGGGGTGATCATGGTGGGGCCGCCGGGCACCGGCAAGACCCTCATCGCCCGCGCCGTGGCCGGCGAGGCGGAAGTGCCGTTCCTGTCGGTGACCGGCTCGGCGTTCGTGGAGATGTTCGTCGGTGTCGGCGCCTCCCGGGTACGGGACCTGTTCGACGAGGCACGCAAACGAGCGCCCTCGATCATCTTCATCGACGAGATCGACGCCGTCGGCAGCCGGCGCGGCGGTGGTGCCCGGCTGGGCGGCAACGACGAACGCGAGCAGACCCTCAACCAGCTCCTCGCCGAGATGGACGGCTTCGACCAGTCCAGCGGCATCGTCGTGCTGGCCGCCACCAACCGGCCCGAGACCCTCGACCCGGCCCTGCTGCGCCCGGGCCGTTTCGACCGGCATGTGACCGTGCCGCTGCCCAACCAGGCCGAGCGGGCGGCGATCCTGGGCGTGCACGCCCGCGGCAAGACCCTGGCACCGGACGTCGACTGGGACGCGGTCGCCCGGGCCACACCGGGCTTCTCCGGAGCGGACCTCGCCAACCTGGTCAACGAGGCCGCCATCAACGCCGTCCGGGCAGGCGGCCCCGTCATCGACGCCAAGGACCTCGACGACGCCCGCGACCGGCTGCTGCTCGGTCGGCGTGAGTCCACCAACGCGCTGCTCCCCGAGGAACGGCACTCCGTGGCCGTCCACGAATCCGGGCACGCGCTCGTGGCGGCGCTGTGCGAGCATGCCGACCCGGTCGCCAAGGTCACCATCCTGCCCTCCGGGCCCGCGCTGGGCGCCACCGAGCAACTGCCCGAAGCGGAGAGGCACCTGTACAGCGAGAGCTATCTGACCGACCTGCTCGCCGTGCGGCTCGGCGGCCGCGCGGCCGAGCTGGTCGTCTTCGGCGAGGGCTCGACCGGCGCCGCCGACGACCTGGCCGGCGCCACCCAGATCGCCGCCCGCATGATCCGCGAGTTCGGCCTGTCCCCGGCCCTCGGCCCCGTCGGATACGGCTCCGGCGCTCCCCGCCACCTCGGCGACGAGTCCACGGAGGAGACGCTGCACCGGCCCTACTCCGAGCAGACCCAGCGCATCGTCGACGAGGAGACGGCCCGGCTGGTGCGGCAGGCCGAGAAACGCGCGGTGGCCCTGCTGCGCGAACACCGCAAGGCGCTGGACGCCCTGGCCGGACTGCTCACCACCCGGGAGACCGTCGACGGATCCGTGGTCCTCGACGTGCTCCGGCGACAGGGACCGCGACCGGACGGCCGCCGTCCCGCCGCAGCGACGGCCGCCACCCCGCCGCAGCCGGGAAAACGACACCCTCCCCGTGAGGGGCGGTGACGCCCGCGGACACGGTGGAGGCGACAGCGGGCCCGCAGCCGAGCACCTCCCCGCTGAGTAGCGGATGCGAGCGGCAGGTCCCGGCGCGGACGGTCGCCGACGTCAGCGGACGGTCGCCGAGGCACACCGACGTAAGGCGCACCGTCACCGACCTGTCACCGGTCTCCGGTGCACGCCACCCCTCGCGGCGGCGAGGACGAGCCCGACGTTCCACCGTGTGCGGCACGCCGTCACCGTCCACCCCGGCTCGATGCGGACCGACGAGGTCCGGCTGCGGTCCGTGCGGGGTCCGGGGGCCGTGCCGAGCCGGCCGACACCTGTTCCTCGATGCCGTGCCGGACACGGACGGCGAGTGCCGCCAGTCGCTCGGAGGCCGTGGCGCGAGGCGCGACCGGCGCCCGGATGCGGCGTGCCGCGGGGGGCAGTTCGGCCAGGTCCGCGGCGAATCTCCCGCGGCACTCGCCGAGGGTGGACCTGCCGCGGGTGCGGTGCCCGTCCCGCATCACCGTCTCCAGCAACGGCCTGCCGTCGTCGGGCGGCGGCTCGCCGGCGAGGCCGATCACGTCGGTGTATCCGGGGCGGCGGAACACCTGCTTCGGGGCCGGTGCCGTCGCCTTGGCCGAGGAGAGCTTCATCACCGGCCGGCCGTCGTACTCCACCATCTTGTAGGCGGAGTCCAGGAAGGGCGCGTCGGCCGAGACCCCGACGCGGGTGCCGACGGCGTAGACGTCGATCGGTGCGCCCGAGCGGACCAGGTCGTCCACGGCGTACTCGTCGAGACTTCCGCTGGCGACGACCCGCACGTCCGGCAGGCCCGCGCCGTCGAGGACGGCCCGTGCCCGCGCCGCCAGGGCCCCGAGGTCGCCGCTGTCCAGCCGTACGGCCGAGCCGGGCCCGAGACCGAGTTCCCGAAGGACGCGCGCCGCGACACGGACGCCCTCCTCGGTGTCGTAGGTGTCCACCAGGAAGGTCACCGGGCCGGGGTGGCACCGTGCGAAGGCGCGGAAGGCGTCTTCCTCCGCGGTGAAAGCCTCCACGAAGGAGTGCGCCATGGTCCCGACGGCAGGGATGCCCACGGTGGTCGCCGCGGCCACGTTGCTGGTCCCGGCGAAGCCGACCATCGCACCGAGCCGGGCCGCCTGGAACCCGGACTGCGGGCCGTGGGCGCGCCGCAGCGAGAAGTCCACCACCGGATGCCCGGCCGCGGCGAGCACGCAGCGCGCGGCCTTCGAGGCGATCGTGGTCTGGTGGCTGAGCTGGTTGAGCACGTACGTCTCGGCCAGTTGCGCCTGCGGAAGGGGTGCCGTCACCTCCAGCAGGGGCTCTCCCGCGAGCACGATCCGCCCTTCCGGCACCGCCCGCACGCTGCCGGTGAACTCAAGGCCGAGCAGAGGCTCCAGATCTCGTGGCGGCCGGTGCAGCGCGGAGGCGAAGGCGTCCACGTCCTCCGGGCCGACCCGCAGACCGGACAGGTAGTCCAGCGCCGACTCCAGCCCGGCGGCCACCAGGAAGCCCCGCTCGGGAGGCAGATCGCGGACGAAGAGGCTGAAGGTGGCCGAGCCGGTCATGCCCTCCCGCACATAGGACATGGCCATCGTCACCTCGTACAGATCGGTGGTGGTCGCATCGGACATGGACGGCACCTCCTCGGCTCTCGCCCGGTCGCCCCCGTCGCCCCCGTCCGTCACCGGCGGCAGCGCGCGGACCGCGGAAGGAGGATCCGAACCTGTCGGACGTCGAACTCCAGGTCTCCGCCCACCAGGACACGTGCCCCCGACGCCACGGCGGCGGCCCTGACACGGCCGGCGAACCCTGTGCGCTCATGAGTCCGCCTCCAGCAGGTCGCCGGTCCTTACCCCGCCGCCTCGTCCCACCATCCAACGGCGGCCGATTCCGGGCACAGGGCCGAACGTCCCTGCGGGGGCCGGCGTCCGGCCTCGCGGTGCCGCCCGCCGACGGGTCCGCCGCCCGGCTGGGGGCCGCGCTCCGGGCGGGAGCCGCGCTCCGGCTGGAGACCGCGCTCCGGCTAGGCCGCGCTCCGGGTGGGGGCCGCGCTCCGGGCGGGGGCCGGTGCCGCCGAACTGCCGGGGAAGGTGATCGCCGAACTGCCCGAGAGGCCGGGTGGAGACGCCGGCCTGTCTGCGGGCCCCTCCGCGTACGGGCCGCCGCCCGCCTCACGCGACCATGTCGTCGACGGTGTAGTCGATCATCGGCCGGACGGTGACGACGCCGTCCACGCCTTTGGCGAGCCGTTCGGCGATCTGGGCGGTGCTGCGGTTCTCGACGTCGCCGCGCAGGGTCACGACACCCTCGACAACGTGGACCTGCACCTCGGTCCCGCCCAGCTGCAGCATCCCCTCGAGGACGTCCTGGCGGATCTCCTCGCGGATCTCCTCGTCGGGCCGCAGGAAGACGCGCAGCAGGTCCGAGCGACTGACGATTCCGATGATGCGGTCCTGATCGTCCACGACGAGCAGTCGCCTGACCCGGTGACGGTCCATCGTCCGGGCCGCCTGGGCGACCGGCCAGTCGGCGTGGGCGGTGACGACGGGGGTGGTCATCAGCCCGGCGGCGTACTCCGCGCGCGCTTTCGCCCTCTCCTGCGTCCAGCCTGGAGGAAGTGCCTGCTCGCCGGACTGCTCGGCCTGCTTGCGCAGCAGGTCGGTCTCGGACACCAGCCCGATCGGCGCACCGTGCTCGTCGGCCACGGGCACGGCGCTGAGGCCATGGGCGGACAAGACGGAGGTGATCTCCTTGAACGGTGTGTCCGGGCGGACGGTGACGACATCGCGTGTCATCACGTCGCTGACGGTGATGTGCTGGGCGCTCATCGTCGCGGCTCCTTCCCGCGTGCGCGCGTCGCGTGGACGCCGGCTCTCGTGCCCCCGTCTTCCACTGTGCGCCTTCCGCGTCCTGCCGCTTACGGGCCGATGGTCCCGAATGTCGAAGGCGTCCCAGGGAACTTCCCTCACCCATGGAACGACGGTCTGCGGTGCCCGCGAACCGCGCGGGCCCTCAGGGCCTCCGGTTGGCTCCCGGTCAGTGCGGCGGTTCGCCGCGGCGGACGGAGCCCGGGGCACGTGGACCGTGGCGGTCGGCCCGCGAGGAGGAGATGAGCTGCCAGGGCACGCTGATCACGATGACGCCGGGAGCGAAGCGCAGGCGTGCCTTGATGCGGAGTGCGGACTGGTTGTGCAGCAGGTTCTCCCACCAGCGGCCGACGACGTACTCGGGGATGTAGACGCCGACCATGTCGCGCGGGCTCTCGCGGCTGAGGGAGCGTACGTAGTCGACGACCGGCCTGGTGACCTCGCGGTACGGGGAGTCCAGGACCTTGAGGGGGACGTCGATGCCGAGTCGCTGCCACTGGGCTTCCAGCGCGCGTGCCTCGTCCTGGTCGACTGCGACGGTGAGCGCCTCCAGCCGGTCGGGCCTGGACGCGCGGGCATAGGCCAGTGCCCGGAGTGTCGGTTTGTGGACGTTGGAGACCAGCACGATCGCCAGGACACGGGAGGGGGAGGTGAGGTCGGTGTGCGGATCGGTGCTGGTCAGCTCGGCGGTGGTGCGGTCGTAGCGCCCGCGGATGGCGCGCATCAGCAGCCACAGCATTCCGGCGGCGAGTACGGCCAGCCAGGCGCCGTCGAGGAACTTCGTGAACAGGACCACCAGCAGGACCAGGCCGGTGAACACCGCGCCGACCGCGTTGATGACCCTGGCGGTGTGCCGGCGGCGGCGCAGCGCGGGGTCGTTCCCTGTGGCCAGGACCTGGTTCCAGTGCCGGACCATGCCGGTCTGCGAGAGTGTGAAGGAGGTGAAGACGCCCAGGATGTACAGGTGGATCAGGGCCGTGACGCTGGCTCTGAATCCCCACAGCAGCAGGCCCGCGGTGACAGCCAGTGCCACGATGCCGTTGGAGAAGGCGAGCCTGTCGCCGCGGTTGTGCAGCTGGCGGGGCAGGTAGCGGCGCTGGGCGAGGACCGACGAGAGCAGCGGGAAACCGTTGAACGCGGTGTTCGCGGCGAGGATCAGGACGAGCGCGGTGGCGGCCTGGACGTAGTAGAAGCCGGCGCTTCCCTCCCCTCCGAAGACCGCGGCGGCGATCTGGGCGATGACGGTGCGCTGCTGGTAGGCGGAACAGTCCTGGCCGAGGCCGGTGAGCCGGCAGGCGTCATCGGCGATGTGGACCTTGGAGACGATCGCCAGAGTGGTGACACCGACGAACATGGTGACGGCGATGAGGCCCATCACGGCCAGGGTGATCGCCGCGTTGCGCGCCTTGGGCCTGCGGAAGGCGGGAACGCCGTTGGAGATCGCCTCCACACCGGTCAACGCGGTGCAGCCGTTGGAGAACGCGCGCAGGACCAGCAGCACCAGCGCGACACCCGCGAGCTGTGCGTCGCCCTGCTGTGGCCGGATGCCGTACGAGGCGCTCTCCGCGACCGGCGCGTCCCCGGCCAGGTACCGGAAGAGCCCGGTGGCGATCATGAGGAACACGCCGCTGACGAACAGGTACGTCGGCGCGGCGAAGGCCCGCCCGGACTCGCGTACCCCCCGGAGGTTCACCACCGCGAGGAGAGCCACGAAACCCACGGCCATCGGCACTCGCTGTGCGTGCAACTGGGGGACCGCGGAGATGATGTTGTCCACGCCGGAAGCCACCGACACGGCCACCGTCATCACGTAGTCGACCAGCAGGGCAGCCCCCACCACCAGGCCGGCGTTCTCGCCGAGGTTCGCGGACACGACCTCGTACGAGCCCCCACCGCTCGGGTAGGCGCGCACGACCTGCTGGTACGACAGCACCACCACCGTCATCAGCGCGACGACCGCCGCCGCGATCCACGGCGTGAAACGCACATACGCCAGCCCGCCCAGCGTGAGCACCACCAGGATCTCCTGCGTCGCGTAGGCAACCGACGACAGTGGGTCCGAGGCGAAGATCGGCAGAGCCAGGCGCTTGGGAAGCAACGCCTGGCCCGCCTCGCTGCTGCGCAGGGCACGGCCGACCAAGAGCCGCTTCGCCACCTCAGAGATCCTGATCACATAAGCGAAGGTAGAGCGGAAGCCTGCCGATCAGAAGCACCGTCGCCCCGACGCCGCCCGCACTTCGTGTGCGGCCTCTGCCTGCCAGCGGTTGACGCCGATGTCCGTCAGCGAACCGCGCAAGCGCCATGGCCCCGGCCACCGCCCTCACCCAACCCGGCCATGCCGGCCACTGCGGACCTTCGCGAGACCGGTCGCCGAGCCACACCACGCCCACCAGAGCCGGGCCCACCCGTTACCGGACGGTCCGAAGCGAAGCCGATCATCGTCAGCCCCGCGCGGACAGCCGCGACGGCGCCGCACCGGGACCGGCTCACCGGATGCGGAGCAGTCGGACGGCGGCCACAGCCGTGACGGCGAGGCCGGCGGCGAGCGCCGCGCTCGCCGCGTGCAGCGGGAGGGACCGCAGCGCGAGGATCGCGGACCGTGCCAAGGGCTCCCGCAGCTCCTATCGTCACATCATGGAGTGGTTTCGGCCGGGCCGGCAGCCCAAGAGCAGTCTCGGGAGGCTCTCGCGGCGCTGCTACCTGTCGGCGGTCTGGTATCTGCGGACGGTGGCGTGCATCAACTTTCTCGCCGCGGTGTGGGTCTCCTTCGGCAACGACATCCGGCGCCACAACGACAACGAATTCTTCACGCCCTACCTGGTGACAGCCGGGTACTTCACCGGCTCCGTATCGCTCTTCCTGGCCATCACCATGCGGCGTCGCAAGCGCGCGGCGTGGATTCTCAATCTCGTGCTCGCCTGCCTGGTCATGGCCCTGTCCTCCGTGGCGTTGGGGCTGCCGGTTTACCGGCAGCATGCCCAGAACTGGGTCTCTGTGTTCCTCACCACGCTCTTCGTCGCCGCCCTCCTGGGCGGGCGACGCGAGTTCCACGCGAAGGGCGACCGGTCCAATCCGAAGCTGGCGGCGTCCGTCGCAGCGGGGGGCTTCCTGGCGTGCTCCCTGCTCGCCGCCGCCCTGGTCACGGTGTCCAACACGGACCCCGACGCCGGGAGCTCCACCTTCCTGCAGCGGTGGCACTACGGGGTGCTCCGCATGATCTCCCTCGCCTACGACGACGTTCACTTCGGGAACATCACCACGCCCGGGTGGACCAACGTCCTGATCAACATCCTGAGCACCGTGCTGGTTGTGCTGGTCCTGTACGCCGCCTTCCGCTCGCGTCGGGCCGTCGATGCCATGACGGACAACGACCTCGGAGGGCTGCGCACGCTGCTGGAGCAGCACGGGGAACGTGACTCCCTGGGTTATTTCGCGCTGCGGCGCGACAAGAGCGTCATGTGGTCACCGTCGGGCAAGTCCGCCATCACCTACCGGGTGGTGAGCGGGGTGTCGCTGGCGTCCGGCGACCCGATCGGCGACCCGGAGGCCTGGCCGGGCGCGATCGAACCGTGGCTGTCCCAGGCCCGGGAGCACGGATGGACTCCGGCCGTGATCGGCGCCGGCGAGACGGCGGGCATCATCTACACCCGCTGCGGTCTGAACGCCCTGGAACTGGGCGACGAAGCGATTGTCGATGTCGGTGAGTTCACCCTCGAAGGCCGTGCCATGCGCGGTGTCCGGCAGGCCTATCGCCGTATCGAACGGGCAGGCTTCACCGTCCGGATCCGTCGCCATGAGGACATCCCGCCCGAGGAGATGGACGAACTGATCCGGCTCGCGGACGACTGGCGCGACGGTGAGACGGAACGCGGTTTCTCCATGGCACTGGGGCGCCTCGGGGACCCGGAGGACGGCCGCTGCGTGATGGTCGTCTGTTACGACGGGAAACGTCCCTGCGGCCTGCTCAGCTTCGTGCCCTGGGGCGACGAAGGGCTGTCCCTGGACCTTATGCGCCGGGACCGCCACTCCGAGAACGGCCTGTTCGAGTTCATGGTCCTGAAGCTGATCGAGCACGCTGCGGGGATCGGCATCCGCCGGATCTCCCTCAACTTCGCGATGTTCCGCTCCGTCTTCGAGCGCGGCTCCCGGCTCGGCGCCGGCCCGGTCCTGCGCATGTGGCGCTCACTGCTCAGCTTCTTCTCCCGCTGGTGGCAGATCGAGTCGCTCTACCGTGCCAACGCCAAGTACCGGCCGGTCTGGGAACCGCGATTCCTGCTCTTCGAGAAGAGCACCGACCTGCTGCGCATCACCGTGGCAAGCGCCCGCGCCGAAGGGTTCCTGCAAGCCCCGGGCCTGCCCAAATGGCTCAACCGGCAGCACATGAGGAGTAGCGGGTGATCTTCTCGTGGAGCCCGTCGTCACACGTCACCTCCATTCCCTTCGCGAAGGCGATACGGGTGGTGGCGTCGTCGTACCAGGTCACGTGGAGCACTCCGGCCGCGACCGTCACCTTGATGATGGCCAGGTCCGCGGGAATGGCGGGTGGTTCCGCGCTGAGTGCGGCGACAGCGGCGTAGCTGCGGGTGCCCGCTGCAGCAGGCCTGGTCCGGGCGGGGCGCGGACCCGGTCGTGTCCTTCGCAGGGCAGCGGGGTTTCGGAAGCGGTCCACCAGGGGTGCTCGGCGTCGGCGAGCAGTGCCACGAACGCCTTTGACGCCCAGTAAGGGGAGGCAGGACCCGAGTATGCCTGCACGGCAGGAGCGTGCGGGCCGTACCAGCGCAGGGTCAGCAAGCCCTGTTCGTCTACGGCGCCACGTTCGAGGAAGTGCCGAAGGCAGCCGCTGATCAGGTGGCGCGAGGTTCCCGGTGTCAGCGGGGTGTGGCCGGTGACTGCGCCCAGAGCGACGGCGGAGGCCGCGGCGAAGCGGTAGGTGAGCGAACGGCCGAAGTGGATCGGGGAGCCGTCGGCGGCGAAGAGCAGGGCGAAGCTCTCCAGGTGTGCGCGCAGGCGTGGCCCGTAGACGTCGAGCAGTTCGGTGTCCCGGGTCAGGTGTGCCCTGGAGCATCGGGTACAGGTGCAGTGCCCAGCCCTTGTCGTGGTCGTAGGCGCGGCCGTCGCCGTCGCAGTACCAGCCGTCGCCGTGGTACCAGCTCTCCAGGAGTTCCCGGGCGCGGCGGCGGGCGTGCTCGGTCTCTCCGTCGCCGCGCCCGACCGCTTCGAGGAAGGAAGCGACCGTGAAGGGGAACAGGTACCAGTTGTTCGGTGAGGGCGTGTGGCGCAGCGCGTCGCGGAGCCAGCGCTCCGTGCGGGCCTGTACGGCCGGGTCCAGGTGGTCCCAGAGCCCGGGGCGGGTCAGCTGCAGGCCGAGTGCCATGGAGGCGGATTCCACCATGGGCTGGCCCTGGACATGGATGTCGCGGATGAGGGGCCAGGACTCGAGGTCGTCGCGCCCGGGCGTGCGGGTGCCGGCGGTCAGCCCGTCCGCGTACCGGCCCAGCCAGTCGTGCGGTCGGCGCCGCCGGCCCCGGCGATCCGGAAGGCGGCGGCCAGGAACGTCCGGGCGTAACCCTCCAGGCCGTCGGAGCGGGTCCCTGAAGACGGACCGGCGGCCGGGCAGATCGAGCAGGGCGCCGCCCGGGGTGGCCCGGCGTCACGCCGTGGCCAGCAGGCCGTCGGCCGTGGCCTGCCAGTGCGCCCGGGTGTACCCCGTGTGAGGGCTGAGGGCCTGGTCGGGTCCGGGCAGTCGCCGGGCGGAGGTCATGCCAGGAACGCCGCCCTCCCGGCGAGTACCGGGTGTGTGAAGGTCGCGCCTGCGGCCCATCGGACGATCTCCTCGGTGGCGAGCGTTGTCAGCCGGTGCCATTCGTTGCCCTGGGAACCCGCCAGATGGGGGGTGATCAGCGCGTTGTCGCAGGTCCACAGCGGGTGGTCGGCGGGAAGCACCTCGGGCTCGGTGACGTCCAGCACCGCGCGGACGCGTCCGGCGGTGACGGCATCGGTCAGGGCATGCTGGTCGACGATCGCCCCGCGGGCCGTGTTGAGCAGGACCGCGTCCGGGCGCATGGAGTCGATCAGTTCGCGCGTGACGAGGCCCCGCGTCTCGGGGAGCAGTGGCGTGTGGACGCTGACCAGATCGCTCTCGGTGAACAGCTCGGGCAGTGTGACCGGCCGCGTGCCGAGTGCCGCCGCCTCGGCGGCGTCGACGTGGGGATCGTGCAGCAGGATCGGGAGGTCGTAGGGGCGCAGCAGTTCGATGACGCGGCGGCCGACGAGCGAGGCGGACAGGATGCCGATGGTCCGCTGGTGGTTGCCCAGGTGGCCGGGGAGGCTCAGCCAGTCGTCGGCCGTGCGCGTCCTGCGGTAGTGGTGGGCGCGTTCCAGTACGCGTTTGCCGCTCAGCAGGATCATGGCGACGGTGTACTCGGCCACCGGCAGGGCATTGGCGGACGCGGCGGAGGAGACCGCGATGCCGCGTTCCCAGCAGGCGTCGGTCACCAGGCCGCGTATGGAGCCGGCGGTGTGCACGATGGCGCGCAGCCGGGGTGCCGCCCTCAGCGCGTCTTCGTCGACGGGCGGGCATCCCCAGCCGGTCAGGAGGACCTCGGCGGTGGCGAGGGCCTCGGCCGCTTCCGGTGTGGTGAAGTCGTCCAGAGGCGGCATCGGGTACAGGTCGCAGGCTTCGGTCAGACGGCGCCGGGTGGTGTCGTTCAGGAGGGCTGCTGCGGTGGCGGGGGCCATGGCGGTCACGACGCGCGGGCGGCGTCGGGTCGTGTGCCCGTGCCCGCGAGACGGTTCTGGCATGAACTACTCTCCGTGGGAGGCGGTCGGAAGACGAGGCTGGTGCACGGGTTCGGGTGACCGGGCCGGGGCCGGTCGGGGGCCCGGGGTCAGGCGGATTCCCTGATCACCAAGTGGGTGGGCAGGATCAGCGGCGTGGGGTTCTCGCCGTTGATGAGCCGAAGGAGCATGCGGGTCATCTCCCGGCCGAGGGCTTCGATGGGCTGGCGGACCGTGGTCAGGGCCGGGTGGGTGTGCTGCGCGGTCACGATGTCGTTGAAGCCGACGACGGCGACGTCCTCGGGCACGCCGCGGCCGCGCTCGCGCAGGATGCGCAGGGCGGCGGCCGCCATGGCGTCCGAGGCGACGAAGACCGCGTCCAGGTCGGGGTGCTCATCGAGCAGTCGCTCCATGGCCGCGGCACCGCCGGCCTCGCTGAAGTCCGCCTGCGCCACGCGCTGGTCCGAGAGCCCGGCCAGTGCCATGGCTTCGCGGAACCCCAGGTACCGCGAGACGCCCGCGTGCATGTCGAGGGGACCGGTGATGGTGCCGACGGCCCGGCGTCCGTCGGCGATGAGGTACTCCGTGGCCTCCCGGGCTCCGCCCCGGTTGTCGGCGTCGACGTAGTACCGCGGGGCCCGTTCCAGCGGCCGGCCGCCGTAGACGACGGGAAGGCCGCCGCCCTCGGCCACCTTGGCCAGGGGGTCGTTCTCCCGCAGGGCCAGCAGCATGACCCCGTCCGCGCCCCGGGACTGCAGGACACGGGCGAGGCGGTCACGGCCGCGTTCGGTGGCGGCCATGACCAGCAGCAGTTCCAGGTCGGTCTCCTCCATGACGGCGTTGACGCCGGCGATCACCTCGGCGAAGAACTGGTTCGCGAACAGCGCCGGGTCGTCACTGGAGATCGCCAGAACGACCGCGCCCCGTTTCTGGGTGGCCAGGGACCGGGCCGCGCCGCTGGGGACGTAGCCGAGTTCGTCGATGGCGGTGCGGACGGCTTCCAGGGCTTTCCGGCTGACGTGCGGGTGATGGTTGAGTACACGGGACACCGTCCCGCGGGAGACTCCGGCGCGCTCTGCCACCTCGTCGAGCGTGGGCTGCCGACTGCTCATGATGTACGACCCTCAATCCCCTGGTCTGCGGAAGCTAGCTGCACTGTCAGCGGTTCCAAAGTATCCGGCCGCGCCTGCCACCGGTCGCTCAACCGGTGCCGCCGCGGATCAGACGGGCGTACCAGTGGGCGCTGTCCTTGAGCGTGCGCTGCTGGGTGGTGTAGTCGACGTGGACGAGCCCGAAGCGGTGGCGGTAGCCGAAGGACCACTCGAAGTTGTCCAGGAGGGACCAGACGAAGTAGCCGCGCAGGTCGACGCCCTGTTCCAGCGCCCTGGCGCAGGCGTCGATGTGGCTGTCGAGGTAGTTCACACGGGTGATGTCCCGCAGGCCCTCGTCCACCGCGGCGCCGTTCTCGGTCACGTACAGGGGCAGGGAAGGGTGCTCGGCGTGCAGGCGGACCAGGAGCGCGAGCAGTCCGTCCGCATCGATCTCCCACCCCATGGCGGTCTTGGGGCGCCGGCCGTCGGCCGTCCGCACATGCCGCGAGCCCGGGTAGGCGTGGTTCTGGGCGGTGTCGGAGGCCGCGACGAGCAGGGGCGAGTAGTAGTTGATGCCCAGGAAGTCCAGGGGTGTGGAGATGGCGGCCAGATCGCCGTCGCGGACGGGGCCGGGCTCGCCCACCTCACGCAGGTCGTCCATGACGTCCTGGGGGTAGGCGCCGTGCAGGAGCGGGTCGAGGAAGAGACGGTTCTGCATGCCGTCGATGCGTCGCGCCGCGTCGACATCCTCGATCCGGGTGGTGAGGGCGCGCACGTCGGTGAGGTTGAGTGTGATGCCTGCCTTCGCCTCGGGCATGGCCTGGAGTGCCAGACCGTGCCCGAGCAGCAGGTGGTGGACGGCCCGCAGTGCCGCGGCCGGTTCGCGGCGGCCGGGGGCGTGGCGGCCCGTGGCGTAGCCGAGGAAGGCCGAGCACCACGGCTCGTTCAGGGTGGTCCAGTGCTCCACGCGGTCGCCGAGCGCGTCATGGACGGCGGAGGCGTAGTCCGCGAAGCGCAGTGCCGTGTCGCGGGCGGGCCAGCCGCCGGCGTCTTCCAACGCCTGGGGCAGGTCCCAGTGGTAGAGGGTCGGCCAGGGCTGGATGCCGTGCTCCAGCAAGCTGTCGGTCAGCCGGCGGTAGAAGTCCAGTCCGCGCTGGTTGACCGGCCCTGCGCCGTCCGGCTGGATACGGGGCCAGGCGAGAGAGAACCGGTAGGCGCCCAGGCCCATGCGGGCCATCAGGGCGACGTCGTCGCGGTAGCGGTGGTAGTGGTCGGCGGCGACGGCACCGGTGTCGCCGCCCTCGACGGCGCCCGGGGTCGCCGCGAAGGTGTCCCAGATGGAGGGGCCGCGTCCGTCCTCGGTGACGGCACCCTCGATCTGGTAGCTGGAGGTGGCCGCACCCCACACGAAGCGGGGCGGGAACGCCTTGGCTCCCTGGGGACGCTGGGACAGGCCGGGCTCGGTGACGTTGCTCACGCTTTCACGGCTCCTTCCATGATGCCGCCGATGATCTGGCGGCCGGAGACGGCGAAGACCACGAGCAGCGGCACAGTCGCGACAAGGGCTCCGGAGAACATCAGGGTGTAGTCGGTGTAGTAGCCGGTGGACAGCTGGTTGAGGGCGAACTGAACGGTGGGGTTGTCCTGTTCCAGAACGGCCAGGGGCCACAGGAACTCGTTCCACGCACCCATGAACGTGAACAGGGCGAGCACGCCGGCGCCGGGGCGCAGGGCGGGCAGGACGACCGTCCAGTAGATGCGGAAGGTGGTGCAGCCGTCCACGCGGGCCGCCTCGATGAGCTCGTCGGGCACGGCACGCTCGGCGTACTGGCGCATCAGGAACACGCCGAAGGCGGAGACGAGGAACGGGACGATGACGGCCTGGAGCCGGTTGGTCCAGCCGAAATCCACCATGATCATGTACAGCGGGATGATGCCCATCTGCACCGGGACCATCATGGTGCCCAGAATGGCGAGGAGCAGGAAGTTCTTGCCCCTGAAGCGCAGTTTGGCGAAGGCGAAGCCGGCGAGCGTGCTGAAGAAGACCACCGAGACGGTGATGGTCAGGGAGGCGATCGCCGAGTTCACCATGCCCTTGAGGAAGTGGGCGCCCTCGGTCTGGAAGAGCCGGGTGACGTTGTCGAGGAACTCGCCGCCGGGCACCAGCGGGGGCGGCCAGTCCCCCACGACGTCGTTGGAGCGGCTGGCGACGACGAAGAGCCAGTACAGGGGGAAGGCGGACAGTGCGATGGCGGCCAGGAGGGTTACGTAGACCAGGGGTGAGGAGGACTTGCGCACGGTCACTTCATCCTTCGTACGAGCAGGTAGTTGACGACCGTCAGCAGCATGATGATCAGGAAGATCATCCAGGCGACGGCGGAGCCGTATCCGTAGTCGTAGTTCTTGAAGGCCTTCTCGAACATGAACATGGACAGCGTCTGGAACTGCCGCAGGCTGCCGCCGGTGATCGCGTCGCCGCCCTGGCCGAAGATGAGCGGTTCGGTGAACAACTGCAGGCCGTGGATGGTGGAGGAGATCACCGTGAAGATCACCGCCGGGCGGATCATCGGGACGGTGATGCTCCACAGCTGCCGGCCGCGGCCGGCGCCGTCGAGGTCCGCGGCTTCGTACAGCTCGCGGGGGATCGACTGCATGGCGGCCAGGTAGATCAGCGCGTTGTAGCCGGTCCACCGCCAGTCGACCATGACCGAAACGGCCGTCCAGGACGACCACTTGTCGGCCCGCCAGTCCACCGGGGCGATGCCCAGCAGGTCCAGCAGACCGTTCACCATGCCGGCGTCGCGGTCGAAGATCTGGCTGAAGACGATGCCCACGGCCGCGACCGAGGTCACGATCGGCAGCAGGATGCCCAGGCGCAGCAGCGTCATGTGGCGCAGCTTCTGGTTGAGCAGGTTCGCGAGGACCAGTGCCAGCACCAGCTGGGGCATGGTGGCCAGGACGAGCATGCCCAGGGTGTTGACCGTGGCGTTCCAGAAGTCGGGGTCCGCGAACAGGTCCGCGTAGTTGTCGAACCCGATGAAGCCCCCCTGGCCGCTCATCTGCCAGTCGTGCAGGGAGACCCAGGCGGTGTAGCCCAGCGGGTAGAGACCGAAGACGGCGAACAGGACGAAGAAGGGGGCGATGAAGAGATAGGGCGAGCCGGTCTTGTCCAGACGGGACAGGATCCGTCTGCGGGAGTCGGGGGACGGGTCGGCTTGTGCCTCGTCCCGGATCGCGGGGCGTGGCCGGAGCTGGGTGGCCAAGGTGGTTCCTTCGGATGGGATGGGCCGGGCACGGCGGCGGCGGGACCCGTACGCGCGAGCCGGTCAGGTGACTCACCGCGATGTGGCCCCGCCGCAGCACCGCCGTGCCCGGCGTCGTGGCGGGGGTTATCGGACGAGGCGCTCGGCGTCCCCGACCGCCTTGTCCCATCCCTCGTCGGGCGAGAGCTTGCCCTGTTCCACGGCGGTGAGCGCGGCGACGACCGCGTCGTTGATCGGGATGTTCTGCGGCCCGAGGTGGACGGGCTTGAGCGCCTTGACGCTCTCACCGAAGATCTTGCCGACCGGGGCGTTCGAGAAGTACGGGGCGCTGTACCCCTTGACCGCGGGGCTGTCGATGGCCTTCAGAGCGGAGGGGAAGTTGCCCTTCGCCTTGAAGGCGGTGGTCTGCCCCTGGGCGTTGGTCAGGAACTTCACCAGGTCAGCGGCCTCTTCGGGGTGGTCGCTCTGCTGGGGGACGGCCAGGAACGAACCGCCGCGCACGGCGCCGTTGCCCGGCACCCTGGCGACATCCCACTTGCCCGCGTTCTCCTCGCCGGACTGCTGCTCGATCATGCCGAGCATCCAGGACGGGCACGGAATCGTGGCGAAGGTGCCCTTCTTGAAGCCCGCGTTCCACTGGGGACTCCACGGGGCGACGTTGCCCGACAGGCCGGCGTCGACCATCTCGGTGGTCTGGTCCCAGGCGGACCTCACCGCCGGGTTGGAGTCGATGACCAGCTTGTTGGCGGTGTCGTAATAGGTGTGGTCGCTCTGCTGCATCAGGATGTTCTGATAGACGCTGCCGGCGGAGTCGAAGAAGTGGGCGTCGGTCTTGGCCTTGGAGAACCTGACACCGGTGGCCAGGTAGTCGTCCCAGGTCGGCCACAGGGCGCCGACCTCGTCCCGGTCGGTGGGCAGCCCGGCCTTCTCGAACAGGTCGGTGCGGTAGCACATGCCCTGTGCGCCGACGTCGGTTCCCAGGCCCACGAGCTGCTTGCCGTCACGGGTCAGCGCCTGGCTCCACTTCCAGTCCAGGTACTCGCTCTTCAGCGAACCCGCGCCGTACTCCAGCAGGTTGACGAACTGGTCGGGAGCCGTCATGTACTGGCTGAGGTTGCCCTCCTCGATCGCGACGACGTCACCGGCACCACGCCCGGTGGCGATCCACTGCTGGAGCTTGGGCGCGTAGTCGCCGAGCTTGGCGATGTTCTCTTCCTTGATGTCGATGTTGGGGTGTGCGGCCTCGTACTTCTCGTAGAGGTCGTCGTAGCCGAACTGGGCGAACGTCTTGACCACCAGCGTGATCCTCCCGGATCCGCTGTCGCCGTCGCCGCTGCCGCAGGCCGCCAGTGAGGTCAGGGATGCAGCGGCCGTGAGGGCCGCCAGGGTTCGCGTGAGTCGTCTCATTGCACGTTTCCTCTTCTCGCGCCGGGCAGGATTCCGGGAGCGGTAACAGCTCGGCACGACGGGCACTTCGAGTGTTGCACCGTCATGCACCTGGGGAGACGCCACAGCTGCAGCCGGTACTGGAACCCGCTTCTGTGCAGAAACTGGAAGCGGTAACAGCCAGGAGAGTAGGTCATCGACATGGTGCAGGGAAGTGTCCGTCGGAAGAATTTCGTCGCGTCCCGGCCGTTGACAAACCCATCCGGCGGACCCACGATCGGCCGCAGACGCCACAGCAGGCCGGGTCGTCATCGATCAAGGACCCGGAATGTCACTCAGAACAAGACTCTGCGCCGTCGGCCTGCCCGCCGTCCTCGTCGTGGGACTCGTCGCGGCCGAAGCCCCCGCCGAGACGGCCGCCTACGAGCGGATCCTCAACGGCACGTTCGACAAGGGAAAGTCCCCGTGGTGGAGCGGCGGCAACACGCCGTCGCGCGTGGTGGACGGCCGCCTGTGCGCCGACGTCCCCGGAGGCACCACGAACGTGTGGGACTCGATGATCGGCCAGGACAACATCCCCCTGGAGGCCGGCCAGCCCTACACCCTGCGCTTCACCGCATCGGCCACGGCCGACACCAGCGTCCGTGCGGTGCTCCAGCTGGGCGTGGCCCCTCGCACCACCACCTTCAACAAGGCGATCGCACTCACCCCGACGCCCCAGACCTACACCATCACGGGCCAGTCGAACACCGCTGACCTGCACGGACAGCTGTCCTTCCAACAAGGCGGCGCCGCAAAGCCGTTCACCCTCTGCCTCGACGACATCTCCCTCACCGGCGGAGTGGTGCCGCCCGGTGGCGGCCGGGACTTCGGCTCCCCGGTGCGGGTCAACCACTACGGCTACGAGACCTCCGGCCCCAAGAAGGCATCCATCGCCGAGGGCTCGGCGGACCCCGTGCCGTGGCAGCTGGTCGACTCCTCCGGCACCGTCGTGCGCGACGGCCTCACGACCGTCGTGGGCGACGACCCGGGTTCCGCCGACCACGTGCACATCGCCGACTTCAGCTCGTACAACGAGACTGGGACCGGTTACAGTCTCGTCGTGGGCAGCCACTCCAGCCAGCCCTTCGACATCACGGCCAACCCGTACGCCGCCCTGCGCACCGACGCCCTCTCCTACTTCTACCCCGCCCGCAGCGGCACCCCGATCGAGGCCGCCTACGCCGGAGAGGCCTACGCCCGGCCGGCCGGTCACCTCGGCGTGGCACCGAACAAGGGGGACACCGACGTTCCCTGCCGGCCCGGCACCTGCACCTACTCGCTGGACGTCCAGGGCGGCTGGTACGACGCCGGGGACCAGGGCAAGTACGTCGTCAACGGCGCCCTCGCGGCCTGGCAGCTGATGGACACCTACGAACGCGCCCGCGCCAAGGACGACCGCGCGGCGACCGGCGACGGGCTGCTGAGCATCCCCGAGAACGACAACGGTGTTCCCGATGTGCTCGACGAAGCGCGCTGGGAGACGGAGTTCCTGCTCCGCATGCAGGTCCCCACAGGACAGCCGCTGGCCGGGATGGCCCACCACAAGATCCACGACGCCGCCTGGACAGCGCTGCCGACACTGCCGCACCAGGACGCCCAGGCCCGTTACCTGTCTCCCCCCTCCACAGCGGCGACCTTGAATCTGGCCGCCGCGGCCGCCCGGTCCGCCCGGGTGTGGAGGCCCTACGACAAGACCTTCGCCGCCCGCTGCCTGACCGCTGCCAAGACCGCGTGGAAGGCGGCACTCGCCCATCCCGACAGCTACGCACCGGACAGCGACGACATCGGTGGCGGCGCCTACGACGACACCCGCGTGACGGACGAGTTCTCCTGGGCGGCCACCGAGCTGTACGCCACCACCGGAGACCGGGACTACCTGCCGCACATCACCGCGCAGCTCACCGACGCCGGATTCTCCTGGCGGGACACCGACGGCCTCACGGACCTGACCATCGCCCGGCTGCCCCGGAAGTTCCCCGCCCGCATGGCGCGCGCCGCCGGCGAACGGGTGGTCGAGGTCGCGGACACCTTCGCCCGGGACCAGAAGTCCCAGGGCTACCCCAACCCCTACCTCCCCGCTGACGGACGGTACGTCTGGGGCTCCAACAGCGCCTCCGCCAACAACGCGGTGGTGCTCGCGACCGCGTACGACATCACCCGCCGCTCCTCCTACCGCAACGCGGTGCTCGAAACCCTGGACTACCTGCTCGGCCGCAACGCCCTCGACCAGTCCTTCGTCACCGGCTACGGCGAACGGGCCAGCCACAACCAGCACAGCCGTTGGTGGGCCCACCAGCTCAACCCCGCCCTGCCCAACCCCCCGGCCGGGTCCCTCGCCGGCGGCCCCAACTCTGCCCTGCAGGACCCCGTCGCCCAGCAGAATCTGCCTGGCTGCAAGCCCGCGACCTGCTACATCGACGACATCTTCTCGTACTCGACCAACGAGGTCGCGGTCAACTGGAACTCCGCCCTCTCCTGGGTGGCGACGTTCGCGGCCGCTCGCTGAGCCACCTCCACACCCGCAGCCGTGCGTGGCGACACCGCCGGCCAAGGACAGCCGCCACGCCATGGAACGGCACAACCGCCGCAGGGGCGCCCACCCGCGCAGGACGAGCGCGGGCGGGCGCCCGAGCCGGGGCCCCGCGGCAGCCCACCCCTCACAGAGAAGCGAAGAGGCACCATGAAAGCGCTCTGGAAGATCGCACCGGTTCTCGCCTGCGTCGTGGCCGTCCCCGGATGGTCCCTGCCCACCGCCGACGCCGCCTCCGCAGCCAATCCGACCACCCTCACCAGCGGCTTCTACGTCAACCCCAACTCCAGTCCCGCCGCCTGGGCGGCCGACCACCCCACCGACTCCCGTGCGGCGTCCATCCAGACGAACATCGCCTCTCGGCCCATCGCCCGCTGGTTCGGTACCGGCTCCACCGGAAATGCCGTCGCCAGTTACATCGGCCAGGCCGACAGCCGTGACAAGCTCCCCGTCGTCGTCGCGTACAACCTCCCCGGCCGGGACGCCTGTGGTGGCGAGTCCGCCGGCGGAGCGGGCAGCGTCGCGGAGTACAAGACCTGGATCTCCACCTTCGCCGCGGCCGTCGCCGACCGGCCCGCCGTGGTCGTCATCGAGCCCGATGCACTCGGCGACTTCAGCTGTATGACCAAAGCGGCCATCACCGAGCGCCTGGACATGCTGAACTACGCCACCCGCATGTTCCAGCAGAAGGCCCCGAACGCCTGGACGTATCTCGACGGTGGCAACGCGGGATGGACATCGGCGGCCACCATGGCTGACCGGCTGGCCGCGGCAGGCGTCGCGAACGTGCGGGGCTTTTCGGTCAACGTGTCCAACTACTACTCGACCAGCGCATCACTGACCTACGCCAAAGCCGTCGTCGCCGACCTCGGCGGCACCTCCCACTTCGTCATCGACACCAGCCGCAACGGCAAGGGTTCCAATGGCGAATGGTGCAATCCGGCCGGCCGGAAGCTCGGCACGCCCCCGCAGACCGGCGGCGGAGCCGACATGCTGCTCTGGATCAAGACCCCGGGCAACAGCGACGGCACGTGCGGGACCGCGCCGACCGTACCCGCCGGAACCTTCAGCCCCGACCTGGCCGTCCACCTGATCAACGGAACATGACGACCAGGGTGCTCCCGTAAGGCGAGGACCTCCGGCAGGCATCTGCCGCGACCAGGGCCCTCCGGTCCTGACACGACGTCAAGTCGGTCTGACCATGCCGGCCCGGCGGTGTCTGCGCCATGGCAGACACCGCCGGGCCGAACGAACCGGTGCAGCGCGTTCGGAGCCCTCTCGACGCGTTCCGCCGGCTGCACCGCTGCACTCCCGACGCCGGTCGCCTATCCCTGGCCCTGGCCCGCGGTCTGGGCTGAGCGCTGTCCCCGTTCCTGCCGCTGCCCCTGGCCGGCGCCCCTGTGCTTGCCCCCGGTACGGTCATGTGCCGGGGCATCGATCGGCGTGCCGCGGTAACAGCCCACGGTGTAGGGGAACTCCAGGGTGGCGCTGTAGTGGTACATCGTCGTCTCCTTGCCGTTCCACATCACCTTGCTGGTGCGCCCGTGGCAGCTGTCCAGGTCGGCGTTGGTGGGCAGGTTGCCGTTGTCGTCCCGTTCGACGTAGATACCGAAGCCGTCCAGCGCGTACCCGACGAGGGTCGAGCCCTTGTCCGCGGCGGCGGAGAGCAGACAGGACGGGATGTCGTGGTAGTGGTAGTGCTCCGCGCCGTCGGGATGGCCGTCGCACATGTCCTGGGTCTCGTGAGCCGCTGCGTCCCGTCCGGCGTCGTCGAGGGCGTTGTAGAGGTAGACGCCGTTCTTGAGGATGCCTATGGCTCCCATGGACAGGCAGCCGGCGGTGTCGGCGCGGCCCGGGTCGAGGGGCAAGGTGAGGTTGACGGTCTGCGAGGCGATGGCGTTCGGGTTGGTGTCGTACTGGTACGCCGGGTCCGACTGCTGGATGGGGAAGGTGCCGGTGCTCTGGTGCGTCGGCAGGTCCTTGGAGGTGATGATCCGGGAATCGCCCCGGACGGTCTCGTCGTACTCGGCGTCCGGCCAGCTGTGCCGGCCCCGCACCTGCACCTTCGAGGTCGAGTCCCACGTCCCGTTCGCGGTGTCCATCCAGGGACCGTCGTGGCGCGCCCCGCCGGGGCGGAACGAGGTCTGGCACGAGTAGACGTGCCCGGTCCGTGGTGCGGTCGATACGTTGTCGTCGCCGAGCGGGATCTTCGAGGGGTCGGTGACCCCGGACCAAGTGGCGGGGACGCCTACGCCGGCCATCGACGGCGCCGGGCTCACGGACTGCCCGGGCGAGGACTTCTGTTCGGAGAAGGAGGCCGCGGACGTGCAGGCCGCCAGCAGCGCCGCACTGCTCGCCACGGCCAGCGCTCGCAGCACCGACCTCCCGGATGTCACCCTTTTCGCTGTCACGGTCGTTCCTTCGCTCGGGGGGAGTGATCATGGGACGGGCTCGACCCCACGGCCGACGCGGCGGGGTCGTGCCGGTCCGTCGAGCGAGAACGCTGGCAGTCTCAGGGGCGCGATCCGCTGAGGTCGACCTGAAGATTGGCTGAGCACTCGCGTGCGGCTGGTACGCCAGGTGCGGGTGGCCGGGGCAGGCGCACCAGGAAGGTGGCGCCGCCGCCAGGGGTCTCCAGCGCGGTCACCGTTCCGTCGCAGCTGCTCACCAGCGCAGCCACGATGGAGAGCCCGAGACCCGACCCCGTTCCGGACGGCGTGCGTGCCCGGGACGTGCCGGGTCGGAAGAAGCGCTCGAAGACATACGGTCGGTCGGCGGCCGCGATGCCGGGGCCGTTGTCGATCACCCGGATCTCGACCACCGGCCCGTGTGCCTCGGCGGTGATCCGGGTGACGGTGCCGGGTGGGGTGTGGTTGCGGACGTTGGCCAGCAGATTCCCGATCACGTGCCGCAGCCGTAGTGCGTTCGCGCGGACGGAGACGGCCTGCCCGGCGACGAGGTCCAGTTCGACGGGGTGGTCGGGGCCGATGGAGCGGTGTTCCTCGACCGCCTCCCCGAGAACGCCTGCCACCTCCGCCTCCGTGTCCTCCTCCGGGTCCGCGGCTTCGTGGTCGAGCCGTGCGAGGAGGAGCAGATCCTCCACCAGACCGGTCATCCGCTCCGTCTCCGAGGCGATCCGGGACATCGCCCGATCGAGCGGCGGGCCGGGAGGGAGCCCGCCGCGACCGTGGAGTTCGGCGTAGCCGCGGATGAGCGCCAGCGGCGTGCGCAGTTCGTGGGAGGCGTCGGCCACGAACTGCTCCAGCTTGAGCCGGGCAGCCTCGCGGGAGGCGAGGGACGCGTCCAGTCGGACGAGCATGTGGTCGAAACTCGTGGTCAGCCGTCCGACCTCGTCCTTGGTGCCGCGGGCCCCGGTACGACGGGTGAGGTCACCGGCTGCCACGGCCTCCGTGGCGTCCACCAGGTCGTCCAGGGGACGCAGTTGCCGTCGTACCACCCACCAGCCCGCGCCGCCGCCGAGCAGCACTACGGCGCCGCCGCCCAGCGGTAGGCCCCACAGCAGCAGGCCGGTCGTCCGGTCCGCCTCCGCCAGGGACACGGCGAACACGGTCACGCCGCCGTCGGGCCGTCGGACCGCGGTCCAGTGGTACTCCAGCGTCCCGTCCACGCTCCCGGCACTCCTGATACGGCCGTCCGGGCCGCCGGCCAGTGCGGCCTTCCGGGAGACGTCCGGCAGCGGATCCAGATCCCCGGACATCTGCGAGGGCACCGCCTCCTCAAGGCGTCCCCGCGGGCCGAAGCGCAGCAGGGCGACCTGCCGGGCCGAAGACCGGTCCCCACTCGGCCGGACCCCGGACTGCGCCGACCGACCCGGCTGCGACGACTGCGGCTGGGCGCGGGCGCGGAGGAGCCATGCGTCGGCCTCGGCGACGAGATTCGACCGGGTCCACCACAGGATGCCGCCGCCCAGGACCGCCACGGAACCGGTGAGCAGCACAGCCACCAAGAGGGCCAGACGCGCGCGCAGCCGCACGCCTCACCTCCCCGACCGCAGCACGTAGCCGAATCCGCGCACCGTGTGGATCAGGGCCGGGCCGCGCGCGTCCACCTTCCTGCGCAGCTGGCTGATGTGCGCCTCCACCAGGTTGCCGTCACCGCGACCGACCTCGGCGTGACCCCAGACAGCCTCGATGATCTGCGCCTTCGACAGCACCTGGCCGCGCGCTCGGAGCAGGTGGCGCAGGATTCGGTACTCGGTGGGGGACAGGACGATCTCCCTGTCGCCCCGGCTCACCCGGTGGGCCCGGTCGTCGAGCACGAGGTCGCTGATCTGCAACGGCCGGTCCACCTGGCCGGTCCGCCCGCTGCGGCGCAGTACGGCGGCGATCCTGAGGGTCAGCTCCTCCAGACTGAAGGGCTTCGTCAGATAGTCGTCGCAGCCCCGGGCGAATCCCGTGCGGAGATCCGCCCGGCTGTCGCGGGCGGTGAGGAAGATGACCGGCAGCTCGCAGCCGGCGCTGCGCAGCCGCCCGCACACCTCGAACCCGTCGAGGTCGGGCAGGGTGACGTCCAGAATCAGCAGATCGCAGTCCGGACCCGGACCGACGGAGAGGCACTCACGGCCGCTGCCGACGGTGGCGGTGTCGTACCCCTCGTGCCGCAGCGCGGCCTCCAGCAGTTCGGCCATCGGCTCGTCGTCCTCGACGAGGAGGATCCGGGCACGTGTCCGCCGGGCGTTCGCTCCCGAGGTCGTCACAGTCATGCGCGGGATATTAGAGCAGCGAACTGTGGGCGCCGGCGGACCCTGGGCAGGCGGTCGGCGCGGTGATCCGCATCTGACGTGCCATCTACCGGCGCGCCCACCGGTCCGTCCGGCAGGGGCAGACGAGCGGGGACGGGCCGCCACGCGCCCGCAAACGTCATCTCGGAGAGGACCTGGAGCCGGTCGGTCGAGAGCGTCTCGGCGCCGTGCGACGCGCCCTCGGCCATCTTGCGGTGGACCCCACGACCGCTGCGCAGCCCTCGGTCGAAGAGCCGGACGGCGCGCGCACTCCGGCGCGGCGGGTGGGCCACACGACGATGAGGAGCCCGAGGACGATCATCAGCAGCGGCTTGCCCGCCACCGTGCCCGGCCGCGACAGCCCGTACGCCAGGGCCACCGTGCGGAGCAGGCTGAGCGCCGTGCCGACCGGGGGTGATGACGACGCTGACCAACGCGGCCCGCGTGACCACGCCGCCTGGAGAGGACCACGTTGTGGGACGCGAAGGTCGGACTGGTCGGGAGGAGCACACGGCCGCCGCTGGCCGCGAGCTCCTCCCTGGCCGCCAGGCGGGTGCCCAGGCAGAGCAGCAACACAAGCGGAACAGGGCTTACCCATCTCGCAAACGTCTCAATTTGCTCTCCATCGCACCTTGGGGACCATCCCCACGTCTGCTAACTTCCCGGTTCGATTCCGAACTGCACTGACACGACAGCGGCTTCGGGACGACAGGCATGTCTTCAGACATGGCTTCAGACATGGGAGGGCCCATGAACAGAAGCGCCGCCGTGCCCCTCGGCGCGGCCTTACTCCTTCTCCTCGGCACGGCCGTGCCCGCCGCCGCGGGAAACCCCGGCGACGGCGCGGCCACCGACGGGGCGACGCTCTACCGCGACGACACGGTCGACGTCTCCTACCGCCAGGTCGCCCCCGGCGACCCGGCGTGGAGCCAGGTTCCGGCCGCCCTCCGCGGCAGAGCGACGCAGGGCTCGTACGTCGCCCGGCTCCAGCTCGAGAACGTCTCCGACCACCCCGTCTCCACATGGTCGCTGACCTTCGAGCTCTCTGACCGCATCACGGTCACCTCCGCCGCGAAGCTCGCCGCCCCCCAGGGCGCGCGCACGACGCTCCAGGGCGTCGGCCCCACGAACACCCTTCAGCCGGGCAGGACCGAGACCGTCTGGTACCGCGCCGAGCCCGGCGCCGAGGCCGACACCCCGACCTGGGCGTCCTTCGCCAAGCACGGCATCTCGCCGACGGAGGACACCGACGGCGACCGGCTCCCCGACGACCTGGAGGTGCGCGCCGGGCTCGACCCCAAGTCCGAGGACACCGACGGCGACGGCCTCTCCGACTTCGCCGAGCTCGGCTACCGCATCAGCACCCCGCTCAAGGCCGACACCGACGGCGACGGCATCAAGGACGGCGCCGAGGACCCCGACCAGGACGGCCTCACGGCCGCCCGCGAGCTCAAGCTCCGCACCACGCCCACCCGCGCCGACACCGACCAGGACGGCCTCGCGGACGCCCGCGAGCTGAAGCTCCGTACGGACCCCACCAAGGCCGACACCGACGGCGACGGCGTCCAGGACGGCGAGGAGACGAGGCTCAACGCCTCCCCCCGGGCCAAGAACTCCGCCTTCGACGTGACCCGCCGCGCGGACGGCGGCGCCACCTCCGCCGAGGCCACGCTCAAAGGCCTGCGCGCCGAGCAGGTCGGCGGCTTCCAGGTCACCAGGCTCCCTGCCGAGCAGCGGGAGTTCCCGGAGTCGACTCCGGGCCACCTCGGCAACGGCTTCCAGGTCTCCGCCCCCGCGGACCGCGCCGCAAGGCTCGTCTTCCGCCTCGACCCCGACCGTACGGAGGGCACCGCACCGGCCCTCTACCGCTACGACGAGAAGGCCCGCCACCTCGTCAAGCAGTCGGGCCAGCAGCGCAGCGGCAGCACGATCACGGCCACCGCCACGGCCGACGGCTCCGCCAAGTACGTCGTCCTCGACAGCCACGCCTTCGACACGGCAGGCCCCGAGGCACCTGGCAAGCGAATCCTCTCCGACGACCCCGGCGACGGCGGAGACCCGGGTGACCCGCCCCCGACCGACATGCTGATCCACCAGTCGTCCTTCCGCGAGGGCCGCCGCAAGGCCCCCGACCCCCAGCACCCCCCCGTCCCGGCCGACCCGCGCGTCGCCGACGACCTCACCTTCAACGACTACGACTTCGACGAACTCACCGACCTCGGCTGGGAGTTCTGGGTCGCCCGCATCACGCCCGAGTCCTTGATGTGGGCCGAGTTCAACGACATCATGAACTTCGGCAAGCTCGGCGCCGACGCCGACCACGCCCAGTCCGTCGACGACCTCCGCAACGCCTTCCGCTACGGCCGCGGCGGCCAGGGCGCGGGCACGGTCACCGTCGACGACAACTTCGACCCCGGCCGCTACCTCTACCGCGGCTCCGGCACGGCCCTCTCCCGCGCCGTCGGCGCCTCACCACAGGAGAAGGCGTACACCGACAAGGCCGGCCAGATCATCAAACAGTCCCTCATCGACAACAAGGGCCGCACCGATCAGCTCCAGGTCCAGGAGGACCTCTCCAAGAACTTCCTCTTCCAGGAGTTCCTCCGCCAGGACGTGAAGTACCCGGTGTACGACTTCTCGCTCTGGGACGCCGGCCAGCGCGCCCTCTCCATCGCGATCCACCAGTTCCACGGCCACACGATCGCGCTGAAGGACTACAAGGTCGAGGGCAACTCCTTCTCCGGCAAGCTCGTCTTCCACTCCTACGACCACTTCGGTCTCGACCCGGACGACGAGATCACGGAGTACGGCTTCATCGACTGGTTTACGCTCCAGCACTATGACCGGTTCGACGGGAAGTACCCCCCGGCGATCGCGCAGGCGGACATCGAGATCCCCATCAGCGGCACGTTCTGACCTCGCCGACCTGATGCCCCCCAGGCGCTCGCCGGGCCGGGTCCTGGTCGTCACGCTGCTCGTCGTGACGGCCGGTTACCTGGCCTGGCGGGTCGCCGTCCTCGCGGGCCTGGAGGCCCACTTCGGCAGCGGCTTGGACGAGCAGCGCTTGAACCGGCTGCAGCAGGAGTACGACCGCCGCGAGGACGCCTTCGCCCGGGCCGACGCCCGGATGCGGAAGCTGATCGCGGAGCACCCCCGCGCCGAACGCATCGACTGGAGCGGGTACCGCACGTGCGTCCGCGAGCCCGGCCGCCCCTCCGACACGTGCACGACGACGCCCCCGCGCGACCAGAAGGTGTACGACGCCCTCTGGGGCGTCAGCGTGATCCTCTACCAGTCCAAGGACGAGGGCCGCACGTTCTACCGCTTCTACCACGAGGACCCCCCGCGCTACACGATCATGCGCGCCCCCGAGGACACCGCGGAGGAGGCCGAGGAGTACGCGGACGCCCACGGCTTCCGCTCCACCCGCACCCTCGGGCCCGGCTGGACGATCCTCGGCCCGATCGACGACATCGGCCGCGAGGAGGAGCAGTTCCCGTAGGAGGGCTCGCGGAACGCCTCGCCGTGAAGCAGCAGGGAAGCAGCAGGCACGAGAGGAGACCCCCACCCCCGTGACACGTCACGGATCACCGTCGACCGTGTCGTCGCAGGCCCCGCGGGCCGGGTGACCGCCGACGGCGCCGTGCTCGTCGAGCCCAGGACATGCGCCACGGGTGCCGTGCTTCGAGCTTGCCACCCGCCGTGCGGCGCGCGGCACTCGGACCACACCGAAAGCACTCGGTGATGAGTATCGGGTCTGTTCGAATTTCGTACCACGTGGGTGTTTCGTTCACCCCCCGCTTTGATGCCGGGGAACTTGGTGAATGGTTCCGTGTGTGGATTACGGCGCGCGCGACCGTCACTCTGGAATCGCGGAAGGGGGGTGGCCGGAAAACATCGGCCGAAACCTTTCGGGCATTCCTGCTCTGGTTTCTGGGGGAAATGATGAAGTCTGCCCGTGTGTTCGCAGTCGCCGTTCTCTGTGCGCTGATGTTCGGCACTCTCGCCGGTACCGCTGCCGCCGAGACCGGCGGGGCCGACACCCCGGCGTCTTCCTCCATCCTGCCCGGCGACGGCAGCGGTTGACGCTGTGTCCCGCGATGACCCGTGCGTACCCGGGGGCGACCCGGCCCGTGGGGAGTTCCGGAGACGGCGGTCCACCGGAATCCGGAACTCGGGAATCCTGCGGAGAGGATACGTCGACTGCTTGATCCACGGGCTGCGGGAAGTGGTCCGTACCGGTCAGCAGCCGGGAAAGGGAAGTGCTCGGACACATCCCGCGCGGAGCCGCGTACCGGGAGATCGTCCGCCGCATGGATGTCAGTCTGCATACCGTTGACCCCTACATACGCCGGATACGCGCGAAAGGCGGAGCCCGCAACCGCATGCACCTGCTGCTCCTGGCTCCGTCGGTCGAGGACTCCCTCGTGAGCGCGATCGAGGACATGGGGCCGTCGCCCGTGCCGGAGCCTCCCGGCCGGTCTCCGGGCTGACCGGACTCGGACTCGGCCGCCCTGACGCGGCCGCCGGCCGAATGCCACGTGAACACGTGACTGTCGGAGCCGGTCCGGGTGCGGCAGTATTCCAGGGCGGCGTCGGTGCCGCTCGGGTATTCCCTCCCCCTTTCCCGCAGTGTGTCCGGGCGTCGTGGCGCCCCGGCACACCTCCTTCCTGTGGCATCGCCCGAACGTGCGCGAGATCGGAGAACTGTGCCTGAACGGCGAGCTCTGAGCCAGCCGCTGCGGTCCTTCGTCGAAGAGCTGGTCCTGTGCGCCGCGGCCAACGGCGGCCGAGGTCCCGCCCTGCTGTGGCCCGAGGATCCGATGGCCTTGCCGGCCCTGCTGGAGCTGCCCCGCCCGGCCCGTCCGGCGCCGGACGCCGACGCGACCGTGCCGGGCGGACCGGGCGCGGAGGAACTGGCGGCCGAGCTGGGCCGCAGGCTGCAGTTGCGGGTGCGCCCCTACTTCCGCTTCCTGTTTCCGGACTCTCCCGTCGTGGAGGGCGCACCCGGCGGTGCCGAGTCCGCGTTCACGGTCCTGGAAGGAGCCTGCCGCTGCGTTCTGGCGCGTGTCGGTGAGGACCCGGCACCGGGCCCCTCGCATCCACTCGGCATGCGGCTGCGTTCCGGCGGCACTCTCTTCGTGCCCCAGGCCCACACCTACCGGCTGTCGGAGATCCACGTTCCCACCACACTGCTCAGGCTCGACCTGGAGGCTCCGGGCTGACGGGGTACGCCCTCGGGGCCGTACACACCCGAGGCGTACGCCGGATCAGGCCAGGGCCGTCGAGGGTCCCGCTTCCGGCTCTCCGTCGTCGTCGAGCAGCCCCCTCGCGGACACCGCGACGCCGGCCTGGAAACGGCTCTCGGCGCCGAGGGCCTGCATCATGTCGGCTATGTGCTTGCGGGTGGTGCGCAAGGACATCCCGAGCCGCCGCGCGATCGTCTCGTCCTTCAGTCCTGACGACAGCAGCCGCAGGATGGTGCGGTCCAGATCCTTGGCGACCGCTTCCAGGCCGTCGGTGGCCGCGTCGGAGAACGGCTGGGCCTGCGACCACAGTTGCTCGAACAGCTCGTACAGGAAGTGCACGACCGACGGCTCCCGGACCACCACCGCGCCCTGCCGGTCGTTGCGCCGGGTCATGAACGCGAGCTCCCGGTCGAAGATGATCATCCGGCCGACGAGCTGGTGGGCCGTCCGGTACTCGCCGCCCAGCGCACTCGCCGTGGCGACGTACGCCTGGCTGGGGCTGTTGAATCGGGCGGTGTGGTGGTACACGGTCCGCATCCGCACCCCCCGGGCGAGCATCTGGCTGTCCCGGAGCAGCGCGTCCTGGAGCACCTCGGGCGGACGGGTGCCGCCGGGCTGCACGGTGACCATGTCCTCGCGGCACTGCTCGGCCGCCCGGTTCAGCGCGGCCCGCACATGGGGGAGACTGGGAATGGTCTCCAGGTCCGCGGAGGCGCCGTGCCTTCCCTCGTTGTAGTCGACCGCGAGCTGGGTGAACTGGTCCTGGAAGAGGCGCAGTCGCGTCTGCTGCTCCGCGATGGCCCGCTCCACCGGTGCGGTGGCCACGGCCGCGACCAGGTGCGGGTCGACGGCCCGGAGGCGGTCGTCGCCCTCCTCGCCCCTGTGCGCCAGGCCGATCCGGACGAGGCGGTCCACCGCGCCGCTCACGGCGCTCGCGTCGAGCCCGGTCTCCTTGGCCATCGAGACGGGGTCTAACCGACCGTGCAGAGCCAACCAGCGGTAGACGGCCACCTCCTCGGCACGGAGTGTGTCGCCCACCGTGAAAACGTTGTCATCGGTCTGCTGTTCCACCATCAGTCCTTCGTCTTGACACCCGTATGGGCACGCGCCCCACCCTCGTCGCGCTCAACGTCTCCCGGCTGCCGTGTACCGGCTGCCCACCGGTCGGTCCGCATGTGGTGCGGATCGCATCGGTAAGGACGGGCAACCGTGAGAGCGGGTTCATCGCTCGAAATCTAGTTGCTGGAAGACGCCAGGTCGACCAGATCCCGGGAGTGAGGGGCCGGTCGGTCGCTGCGGGGCGGACGGTAGCCGTCCGGATGGCGAAACCCGTCCGTATTATCTCCTTTTGCTGCTTCATGGCCTCTTCGTCCACCCCCCGCTTTGGTGCCGGAGAACTAGGTGAATGGCTCCGTCTGTGGCTTCCGGCACGGGGGGGCCGTCAGTCTGGAACAGCGGAAGGGGAACGGCCGCAAAACGCCGGCCGGGAATTTTCCAGCATTCCTCACCCTGATTCCTTGGAGAAATCATGCAGTCTTTCCGTGTGTTCCTGGTCGCCGTCCTCCGCGTACTGACGATCGGCGCCGTCGGCGGTACCGCCGCCGCCGAGAGCGGCTGCGCCGGCATCCTGGCGACGTCCGCCACCGGGCCCGGCGACGACGGCGGTTGGGGGCCGCGTAGTCGGATGACCTGCGGGTGAGCGCGGGGAGGTCGACCCGTGGTCGGTTCCGGAGCCGGTGGTCCACCAGCGCCGGAACGCGGGAATCAGAGAGAGAAAGGCGCTCGTATCTGTGAGCAACAGGCTACGGAATACTGTCCGGGGAATCGGTGACCGGGAAAGAGAAGCACGCGGACGCATGGCGCGCGGGGACACCTGCGGCGAGATCGACCGGCGCGTGAACGCCAGTCCGCACACCGTCGGAAAGAACGCGGCGACCGGACTTTCGCTACGCGAACGCGCAGTAAGCGGCCCGCGCCAGAGATCGCTGCCGACTCCGTCGGAGGGCCCCCGCCAACCGGCTTCCTTCGCCGAGTTGCTGAAGAGGCACCGGGGCCGCTGCGGGCTGACCCAGCAACAACTGGCGGACTTCGCGACGTTGAGCGTACGGGCGATCCGGGACCTGGAGAGCGGACGGGTCCGACGGCCCCGCCGGGAGAGCGTGGGGCTGCTGGCCGACGCGTTGCGGCTGAGCGGTCCCGAGCGACAGCAACTGCACACCGCCGGTGGAAGCCCGGCGGACCTGCGGGACACACTGCCCGCCCCGGCCGCTCCGCCCGCCCTGGCCGAGCCGCCCGCTCCGCCGGGCGCACTGGTGGGCCGGGAAGCGGAGCTGCAGGTACTGCTCGATCAGGTGACCGTCTACGGCCACCGCCTGGTGAGCGTGGTCGGCATCAGCGGCATCGGGAAGACGCATCTGGTGCTGGAGGCGGCCCGCGTGCTGCGGGCCAGGGGCTGGCGGGTCGGGTGGTACGCCTCGGGCGGGGGTCCCCACTGCTGCGGTGCGCCTCCCGCGGCCGGCCCCGGCGGACCGCAGCCGAGCACCGCCGACCCGACCGACGACCTCGTCGCGGCGATCGGCGAGAGGCATGACCTGCTGGTGATCGACGCCGGCGGCGCCTCGGGTCCCGGCGGGCCGGACGTGGGGGAGCTGCTGCGGCGGTGCCCGGGGCTGCGCGTCGTGGTGACCGGTCTGACGCCGCGCTACCTGCCGGGTGAGCGCGTACTGCCGCTCACCGCCATGTCCGTGCCGGACGAGGCGCCGCACTACGACCACGTCCGGTTGAGCGAGGTCGAGTCCGTGGCGCTGTTCCTCTCCCACATGCGCCGGTCGCAGCCGGGGTTCCGGCTCCGGGAGGACAACGCGCACGCGGTGGTGCGGTTGTGCGGCTGGCTCGACGGTGTGCCCCGGGCACTCGAGTACGCGGCGGGCTGGTGCCTGGTGTACCCGCCCGAGCTGCTGCTGGCCCGGGCCGGCCGGGACTTCTCCCTCCTCTCCTCCCCGGCGGGCTGCGGCTGCCAGGACCTGCTGGCGTCCGTGGCGCGCAGCGTCGACGTCGTGGCCGAGTGCTATCGACTGGTGCTGGCCGAGGTCGCGGACCGTCCGCACTGGACGGTCGGGGACCTCGGCCATCTGGTGCCGGATCCGGCCGCCGCCCTGCACGCGCTGCTGGTCCACGGCCTGGTGCGGCCCGCGGGCCCCCATCTGCCGGAGCGGTTCACGGCGCTGCATCTGGTACGGCTCCTGCATGTGCGGGGCCGGACTCCGGCGGGGGTGGCGCGGGCCGGCTGAGACTGCCGCTGATTCTGCCTACCGGCGCCCACAGCGGCCATTACGTTTACCCGTGCCTCGCAGCGGCCGACGAAAGGGCCTGACCATGGTTACCTGTCCTGAATGTGAGAACTCGGTGGTTCCCGCCGGAACACCGGTGATCGGCGAGATAGTGGAATGCGGTGAATGCGCCAGCGAATTGGAGATTCTCACGCTCGATCCGATACGGGCCGCGCTCGCGCCGGAGATCGAAGAGGACTGGGGCGAGTGAGCCGCGCAGAGCCGTTCGCGGTTCTCGCGTCCCGCGTGCGGGCCAGCGAGAAGAGAATCCTCGAAGCGCTCACCCGCAGGGGGATCGCCCACCGCCACATCGACAGCCGTGCGTGGTGGCACCCCCTCGGCGAGCGCGGCCCGCACCCGGTCGTGCTGAACCGGGAGATCGGGCTAGCCAGGGCGCTCTACGCGGCGGAGGCCCTGGAGGCGGCGGGGGCGGTCGTCGTCAACTCCGCCCGCGCGACCGCGCTGTGCGGGGACAAGTGGCGTACGTCCGCGGCGCTCGTCGAAGCCGGACTCCCGACACCGCGCACAGCTCTCGGGCTGACCCCGGAAGCGGCGCTGACGGCTCTGGAAAGCATCGGCTATCCGGCCGTGGTGAAGCCCCTGCAGGGCTCGTGGGGCCGTCTGGTCTCCGCCCTGCCGGACCGGCAGACCGCGGAGACCGTGCTGGAGTACGTCGCCGCGCTGCCCTCACCGCAGGCGCGAATCGTCTACCTGCAGGAATGGATCGCCAAGCCGGGCCGCGACATCCGGGTGATCGTGATCGGCGGCGAGGCAGTGGCCGCGACCTACCGGCGCAGCGAGCACTGGCGGACCAATGTGGCGCGGGGCGCGGTGAGTGAACTGTGCCCCATGACACCGGACATCGCGAAACTAGCGGTCATGGCCGCGCAGGCCGTGGAGGCCGAGATCGCCGGCGTCGATCTGATCGAGGACGGCGCCGGAGAGCTGCTGGTCCTGGAGGTCAATCACGGAGTCGAGTTCTCCGGCCTCCAGCAGGCCCTCGGCGACGCGGTCTGCGTCGCCGACCGAATCGTCGACCACCTCCTGGAGAAGTCATCCTCATGCTCCGAGTAGCGATCGTCGGCGCATCCGGCTACATCGGCGGCGAACTGCTGCGTCTTCTGCTCGGCCATCCACGGGTCACGGTCGTGGCCGCGACCTCCGACCGCCTCGCCGGGCGCCGCGTCGACGGCCCCCACCCCAACCTGCGCGGCCACACGGACCTAGGCTTCGTCGGCCACGACACCCTGGCGAACCTCGAATGCGACGTCCTCTTCCTGGCCGCACCGCACCGGGAGACCATGGGAAGGATGGCGGAATTCCTCGGACTCGCCGGGACCGTCATCGACCTGTCCGGCGATTTCCGCCTGCGGGACCCCGAGGTCTACGCGTGCTATTACGGGGTCGAGCACGCAGCCCCGCAGCTCATACCCGAATTCACCACCGGGCTGCCGGAATGGCACCGCGCCCGAATTGCCACGAGCGACCGGATCGCGGTTCCCGGGTGCATGGCCACCGCGGGCATCCTCGCGGTCCGGCCGCTGGCCCTGGAGGGGCTGATCGAGGGCACGGTCCGGGTGGACGCCCGAACGGGCTCCAGCGGGTCGGGCGTCTCCAGCGGAGCCGCCGGCGCCCATGCCGAACGCAGCGGCGCCCTCCGCGTGTTCGCCCCCTCTGGGCACCGGCACGAGGCCGAGATCGCACAGGCCACGGATCACACCGTGCGGATGACCGCCACCGGCGTCGAGGCGGTCCGCGGTGTGCAGGTGCTGTGCCATGTGGACCTGGTGTCCGGGGTGTCGCAGAGAGAGGTCCGGTCCGCGTTCCGCGCGGCGTACGGGAACGAGCCCTTCGTCCGGGTCATCGCCCAGCGGCAGGGCCTCTACCGGCTCCCGGAACCGAAGATCCTGACCGGATCGAACTTCTGCGACGTCGGGTTCGCGATGTCCGCGGACGGCGCTACCGCGGTCCTCGTCGGCGCGCTGGACAACCTGGTCAAGGGCGGCGCGGGCGGCGCCGTGCAGTGCATGAACGTCCGCTTCGGCTGGCCGGAGCGGACCGGGCTCGAATTCTTCGGACTGCATCCGAACTGACATGAGGCTGATGAAGCGAATGCGGGACATACTTGTTGTCAAATGCGGCGGGAACGCCGCTGTGCGGTCGCAGGCGGTCTGTGCGGACGTCGCCGCCGTGCACCGCGGCGGCAGACCGGTGATCCTCGCCCACGGCGGCTCGGCCGACATCGACGGGCTCGCCGCACGCCTCGGAGTGCCTTCCAGACGGCTCGTCGCCCCCGACGGGGTGTCGACCCGCTACACCGACGCGCGCACGCTCGAAGTGGTGCAGCTGGCGCTGGCCGGCTCCGTCAAACCCCGTCTGCTGGCCGCCCTGCGCGCCTGCGGCGCGGACGCGGTCGGGCTGACCGGTCTGGACGCCGGACTCCTCGTGGCCGCGCGCAGAACGGCGCACCGGGCGGTCGTCGACGGACGCCGGGTGGTGGTCAGGGACGACCACAGTGGACGGATCACCGCGGTCAACGGCGACCTGGTCGCCACGCTGCTCGCGTCGGGTCTGCTGCCCGTGGTGTCGCCGCCGGCCGTGGCCGAGGACGGCCGGGTGGTCAACACGGACGCGGACCGCGCCGCCGCGGCCGTCGCGGGCGCCGTCGGTGCGGGCACCCTGCTGCTGCTCACCGGGGCGGGAGGGGTGCTGGCCGACCGGCACGACGAACGGTCGGTGCTCCCCGTCTGCCGGGTCCCCCGCGAGGGCGCGCCTCCGGTGGTCACCGGCGGCATGGGGATCAAGCTGGTCGCGGCCCGGGAGGCACTGCTGTCCGGTGTGCGGCGCGTCCTGATCGCGGACGGCCGCCGGCCGCGTCCGGTCCAGGAGGCCCTGGCGGGCTCCTGCACCGAAGTGCTGCTGGAGGAGGAGTGACGATCTTTTCGGACACGGCCGCGATCGAACTGCTCCACGGCATGCTGGAGATCCCCTCGCCGTCCTTCGCCGAGGCGGAACTGGCCGCCCACGTGGTGGACGCCATGCGCCGAGCCGGTCTCACCGCGCGGATCGACGCGGCGGGAAACGCGGTCGGAGAGATCCGGCGCGGACCGGGGCCGACGGTGATGCTGCTCGGGCACATGGACACCGTGCCGGGGGACATCCCGGTGCGGAGGGAGGGCGACCTCCTGTACGGCAGGGGCGCGGTCGACGCCAAGGGGCCGCTCGCCACCATGATCCGCGCAGCCGCCGACAGCACCGGGTTCCGGGGCCGGATCGTGGTCGTGGGGGCGGTGGAGGAGGAGACCACGATGTCCCGGGGCGCGCTGGAGATCCGCCGTACGCACGAGCCGCCCGACGCACTGGTCATCGGCGAGCCCAGCGGCTGTGACACGGTCGTCCTCGGGTACAAGGGGAAGCTCGACCTCCGCTACCGGGTGCGGTGCGAGGCGACCCACCCCAGCAACGTCGTGCCCAAGGCGTCCGAACGGGCGGCGCGGGCCTGGAGCGAGCTGCTGGACCTGCTCGGCCCGGAGGCGAGCCACGCCCGGTTCGACAGCCCCGGGCCGACCCTGACGTCGATCAGCGGCGGACTGGCCTCCGCCACCGCGGAGTTCAGCATCCGCATCCCCCCGGGCTTCGACGCCGAGAAACTGGTGGCCGCGCTGTCCGAGCGGCTGGACCCGGACACGCTGGAGGTCCTCAACACGGTGCGCGCCTGCCGTGTCGGCCGCAACGACCCCGTGGTGCGGGCGCTGACGGTCGCGATCCGCGCCGAGGGCGGCAGCCCGAGGGCCAAGGTGAAGACCGGTACCTCCGACATGAACACCCTGGCCGAGCGGTGGACCGTGCCGATGGCCACCTACGGGCCGGGGGACAGCACCCTGGACCACTCCGACCACGAACACATCAGACTGTCCGAGTACCTGTTCGGCATCGGAGTGCTGACCCGTGCCCTGGCCGAACTGGGCGAGCACCTCACCGGAGAGAACCGATGAGCGACGACCACGCGCGTACGGCACGGGAACTCATCGTGCGGATGTGCGCCAACCCGGAGGGCGGACACCTCGGCGGATCGATGTCCATCGTCGAGATCCTGGTGACCCTCTACCGCGACGCACTGAGGATCGACCCGCGGAGGCCGCAGGCCCCGGACCGGGACATCCTGCTGCTGAGCAAGGGGCACGGCGCGATCGGGCTGTACGCGGTCCTGGCGGAGCGGGGCTTCTTCCCCGTCGAGCAGCTGGCCGGCTACGGCACCCCGGACAGCGTGTTCACCGCCCACCCGAACCCCGCCGTCCCCGGGGTCGAGATGCCGACCGGGTCGCTCGGACACGGGCTGCCGCTCGGGGTCGGCTTCGCGCTCGCCGCACGGCTGGACGGGAGCGGCCGGCGCTGCTTCGTCGTCCTCGGCGACGGCGAACTGCAGGAGGGCTCGGTCTGGGAGGCCGCGATGGCCGCCGGCGCCCAGGGACTGGACCGGCTGGTGGCGATCGTGGACCGCAACGGGCTGCAGATCAGCGGTGACACGGAGGAGACCCTGGGCCTGGAACCGCTCGGGGACCGCTGGCGCAGTTTCGGGTGGACGGTCCTGGAGGTCGACGGCCACGACCCGGAGCAGTTGCGTACGGCTCTGGCGCGTATCCCGCACACCCCCGGCAGACCGACCGTGCTGCTGGCCCGCACGGTCAAGGGCAAAGGACTGCCCTATATCGAGGGCCAGGCCCGCAGCCACTACGTCCGGCTCACCGAGCGCGGGCACCGGCGTGCCCGTGCCGCGGTGATGCGCGGCGAACGAACGGAGACGACATGTCCGTCGTGACAGCCGAACCCACCGTGTCGGACGAGGCCCGCTCGGCCCGGGAGGTGTACCGGGACGTGCTCGTCGAGTTGCTCGGCGAGGACGAACGCCATGTCTGCCTGGACAGCGACACCGGCCTGTTCTCCGCCACCTCGTGGGGCGAGGGGGCGCGGCGCTACCTCAACCTCGGGATCGCGGAGCAGAACCTGATGGGCGTGGCGGCGGGGCTGGCCAGGTCCGGCCGCATTCCCTTCGTCAACACCATGGCGGCCTTCGCCGCCACCCGGGCGCTGGAAGCGGTCAAGCTCGACATCGCCTGGAACGATCTGCCGGTGCGGATCGTCGCCACCCACGGCGGGCTCTCGGCCGGCCACCTCGGCTCCACCCACCATGCGCTGGAAGACCTCGGCGTCATGCGGATGCTGCCGAACATGACCGTGCTGGTGCCCGCGGACGGCCCCGCCACCGAGACCCTGGTCCGGGCCGCCGCCGAGCTGCCGGGGCCGGTGTACCTGCGCCTCGGGCGCGGCGCGACGCCCAGCCTCCCGCCGGGCGCGGAGCCGCCGCGGATCGGGGTCGCGCAGACCCTGCGCCGGGGCTCCGACGTGACGCTGATCGCCACCGGCCCGCACCCCGTGCTCACCGCGGTCGAGACCGCCGAGGAACTGGCCCGCGACGGGATCGACGCGGCCGTGCTCAACATGCACACCGTCAAACCGCTCGACCGGGAGGCGATCGTCGCGGCCGCGACCGGCACCCGCGGCATCGTCACCGTCGAGGAGCACTGGGCCGCCGGGGGCCTCGGGTCCGCCGTGGCCGAGGTGGTGGCCGACCTGGGCGTCGCCTGCCCCGTACGGCGGGTGGCGGTCGCCGACCGGTTCGCCGCCGGCACCGGGGGACACCGGCATCTGCTCGCGCGCAACGGGATCACCGCCGCGACGGTGACCGAGCAGGTGCGGCGGCTGCCGGCCTGACCCTCGCCGCGGCGTCCCTGCGACTGGCTGCGCCCCATGACCAGGACCTGGTCATGGGG
>NZ_JBHYQH010000014.1:0-85008 GCF_042746715.1 Streptomyces sp. NPDC058741
CCGGCGGGGTACCGCGCGGTACCCCGCCGGGGACGGGGCCGTCGCTACCGGCGCCAGGGGCCGGTCACCGCGAACGTGGTGCCGGGCGTGTAGCAGTTGACGTACATCGTGTCGCCGTCGGGTGAGAAGGTCACCCCGGCGAACTCACCCCACTCCGGCTCCTCCGGGGTGCCGGTGTTCTGCCGGTTGCGCGCCATCGGGTAGACCTCGCCGCGCCTGGTGACGCCGAACACGTGCTGGGCGCCCCCGCCGTCCTCGCAGACCATGAGGCCGCCGCTGGGCGCCAGGCAGATGTTGTCCGGGGACTCGCCCGGCAGCTGGACGTCGGTGTCCGCGCCGAAGACGATCACCAGGGTCAGCCGGCGCCGTTCCGGGTCGTAGCGCCAGATCTGCCCGTAGTGGTCGCCCGCCGAGCCCTCCGCGGAGTGCGCGAAGGACGACACGAAGTACACCGACCGGCCGCCCCAGTAGCAGCCCTCCAGCTTCTGGGCGTGGGTGACGCCCTTGGGGCCGAAGTCCTGGAAGCGGATCGGGGTCTGCGCGGCCTGCGGGTCGGGTACGTCCACCCACTCGATGCGGTCGAACGTGGTGCCCGTCTCCTGGATCGCGGACAGGTCCCGCACCCCGGGCACGCGCATGGCCTGGAGCCGGCCGCCCGCGCGCAGCGAACCCCGGCCGCCCAGGGGCCGGTGGGGCAGGAAGCGGTAGAACAGGCCGAAGGGCTTCTCGAAGGCGTCCTCGGTCTCGTACACCACGCCCCGCCGCGGGTCGACGGCGACGGCCTCGTGCTGGAAGCGGCCCATCGCGGTCAGCGGCACGGCCCCGGTGCGGTGCGGGTCGACCGGATCGACCTCGAAGATGAAGCCGTGGTCCTTGGTGTACCCGTTGGTGCCTGCCTTGTCCTCGGTCTCCTCGCAGGTCAGCCAGGTGCCCCAAGGGGTTGGCCCGCCCGCGCAGTTGACGGCCGTACCGGCGATGGCGACACGCTCCGACAGGACGCGGTCGCGGGAGTCCAGCGTCAGGGCCGTACAGCCGCCCTTGCCGGCCGGGTCGTACGTGAGGCCCTCGACCGTGGGGACCGGGACCCTGCCGGTCGCCCGGTTCTCGTGGTTGCGGACGAGGTGGACCCGGCCGCCCCTGCCCTCGAAGGCCGACATGCCGTCGTGGTTGGAGGGCACCTGGCCCTCGCCGGAGCGGAGCCGGTCGCCCTCACGGGAGAGGATCCGGTAGCTGAAACCTTTCGGCAGGTCGAGGACGCCCTGCGGGTCGGGGACGAGCGGGCCGTAGCCGCCGTGGCCGAGGCCCTGCGCGGCGGCGCTGCCGGCGAAGAGCTCCGGCAGGGCACCTGAGAACGCGATCCCCAGGCCCAGCGCGCCCGTACCGGCGAGCACGTGGCGTCGTGTGGCGGAGGGAGAGGTTTCGGTCATGGGACAACCTTCCTGCTGGCGGACAGGGACGGTGATCCCGCCGTGTCTACCACCTGGTGCGGGCCGCGGGAACCACGCGCCTGGCGCGCCTCACCGCTCCACCGCGTGCCGCGACTCCTCCATGGCCTTCTTCCTCGCCTCCTCCGCCGCGGTGAGGGTGTGGTCCGCGGACGCCTCCGTCCGGTCCGCGGATGCCTGCGTCTCCTCCAGCGCCGGCGCGTCCTGCGGTTCCCGCGCCTCGTCCGCCGCCTGCGCGTCCTCTTCGCCGGTCGTCCGCGGGCCCGGCTCGCGGCCCCGCTCCAGGAACCGCAGCAGCTCCACCGGGATGGGCAGCACCAACGTGGAGTTCTTCTCCGCCGCCACGGCCATCACGGTCTGCAGCAGCCTCAGCTGGAGCGCCGAGGGCGTGTCCGCCATCTGGTGGGCGGCCTGCGCCAGCTTCTTCGAGGCCTGGTACTCGGCGTCGGCGTTGATCAGCCGCGCGCGCCGCTCACGGTCGGCCTCCGCCTGGCGGGCCATGGAGCGCTTCATGGTGTCCGGCAGGGAGACGTCCTTGATCTCCACGCGGTCGATGGTCACACCCCACTCCACGGCCGGGCTGTCGATCATCAGCTCCAGGCCCTGGTTGAGCTTCTCCCGGTTGGACAGGAGGTCGTCCAGCTCGCTCTTGCCGATGATCGAGCGCAGCGAGGTCTGGGCCATCTGGGAGACGGCGAAGCGGTAGTCCTCGACGTTGACGACCGCCGCCGTCGGGTCCACGACCTTGAAGTACACCACCGCGTCGACCCGCACGGTGACGTTGTCGCGGGTGATGCCCTCCTGGGCGGGGACCGGCATGGTCACGATCTGCATGTTGACCTTGCGCATCCGGTCCACCCCCGGAATGACCGTGGTGAATCCGGGCCGCCGCACGTCCCCGTACAGGCGCCCGAGCCGGAAGACGACCCCGCGCTCGTACTGCTTGACGACCCGTGCCGCCGCGGCCATGTACACGAGACCTACGGCGCAGACCGCCACCGCCGCCCCGATCAGTTCTGCGACCATGCCGACCTCCCCTTGCAGAGGTCCAGATTCGTGCATTCATGTACTTCTGTAACGATATGCCGGGAATCGGGGTCGGGGCCATGCCTCCGGGCCCCGGTCCGGGCACGCGCGGTCCGGGGCGGGCCGGTCGCGTGCCCCGGACCGGGGCTTTCGGACGGGCGGGCCAGGACGCCGAGAGCGTGTCCCCCGCCGGTGACGCCTGGGGCTCGGTGACCTTCACCGGCTCGGTGCCGGTCGCGCTGTGGCGTGCGGCCCAGTGCTCCAGGGCCGCGCGGCAGGCGTGGTCGAGGTGGTGCGGACCCGAGAGGTCCGGCTCCACCGGGCGGTCCCGGGGCAGGTTCTCCAGACCGTCCAGGATCTTCGGCAGCCGCAGGAAGGTCGCGTTGCCCGACAGGTACGCCTGGATCGGGCCGGCGCCCTTGTCGATGATCTCCAGCGTGACGTGCGAGGCCTCCCGGGCGGTCCTGACGACCGACACGGCCAGGCCGATGAGCACGCCCTCGAACATGGTGACCGCGACGATCGACACGGCGGTGACGACGAGGATCGGCGCCTCGCCCCTGTGGTCGCGCCACAGCGCCGTCACTCGGCGGAAGGGGAGCGGCTTCCCAGCCGGCGTGCACCAGGATGCCGGCGAGGGCGGGAATCGGGATCAGGGCGGCGGGTGGTTCGGCCGGAACCGGCCCTTGCCTCACGGGGGTCGGCGCGGTGTCCGGCCGGCGGTCATCGGGAGTGGGCCAGGGCGCCCGCGTCGCGGGCGAGGGCGGTCAGCCGGGAGATCGCCCGGAAGTACTTCTTGCGGTACCCGCCCTTCAGCATCTCCTCGCTGAACAGCCGGTCGAAGGGCAGCCCCGAGGCCATCACGGGCACCTCGCGGTCGTAGAGCCGGTCGGCGAGGACGACCAGCCGGAGCCCCGTCGACTGGTCCGGGACCGGTCGCACGCCGGTCAGGCACACGGCCCTGACCCCGTCGGTCAGCGCGCCGTAGCGGCTGGGGTGGACCCGGGCCAGGTGCTCCAGGAGCGCCGGGAACGCGTCGAGGGAGGCGCCCTCGGTGGCGTGCGCCGTCTTGGTCACCTGCTCGTCGGAGCAGGGCGGCGGCGCCTCGGGCAGGCCGCGGTGGCGGTAGTCCTCGCCGTCGATGCGCAGGGGGCGGAAGTGGGCCGACAGGCCCTGGATCTCCCGCAGGAAGTCGGCCGCCGCGAACCGGCCCTCACCGAGCTTGCCGGGCAGCGTGTTGGAGGTGGCGGCGAGCGCGACGCCCGCGTCCACCAGCTTGCCCAGCAGGGTGGAGACCAGCACCGTGTCGCCGGGGTCGTCGAGCTCGAACTCGTCGATGCACAGCAGGCGGTGGCCGGACAGCGTCTGCACCGTCTTCTGGAACCCGAGCGCGCCGACCAGGTTGGTCAGCTCCACGAACGTGCCGAACGCCTTGAGTCCGGGCCCGGCCGGGGTGGCGTGCCAGAGCGAGGCCAGCAGATGGGTCTTGCCGACGCCGTAGCCGCCGTCGAGGTAGACGCCGCGCGGTCCGGAGGGGACCTCCTTCTTCGCCTTGCCGAAGCCGAACAGCCGCCGCCTGCCCGAGCCGGCGCTCCCGCCGAGGCCCGAGGCGAAGTCCTCCAGGACGCGGACGGCCTCGGACTGGCTCGGCTGGTTCGGGTCCGGGAGGTACGTGCCGAAGCGCACGGAGTCGAACCGCGGCGGCGGCACCATCTCGGCGACCAGCCGGTCCGCGGGGACGTGCGGCTCGCGGTCGCACAGGGAGAGCGGGCCCGGGCCGGCTATGGGGCCGGTTCCCGAGGCGGCGGGGGAAGAAGACACGGTTCACCATGCTACGGGGCGTGGAACACTGCACGGCATGCGACGCCTGTTCCCTGTGACCGACGAAACAGCAGCTCCGGCCCCCGGCGGCACGTCCGCCGGGACGGCCGGGCGGGAGTGGAGCCCGGCCGAGCTGGCCGCCGCGTACGCCTATCCCGTGCCCGGCTCCGAGGGGCCGGTGCCGTTCCTGCGGGCCAACATGGTGTCCACCCTGGACGGCGCCGCGCAGCACGACGGCCGGTCCCAGCCCATCTCCTGCGCGGCCGACATGCGGATCTTCGGCACCCTGCGGGCACTGGCCGACCTCGTGGTCGTCGGGGCGCAGACCGTCCGTCAGGAGGGGTACCGGCCGGCCCGGGCGCGGGCGGAGTTCGCGGCGCTGCGCGAGGCGGCCGGACAGGCGCCCGCGCCCGCGATCGCGGTGGTCACGGCCGGCCTGGACCTCGACTTCTCGCTCCCGCTGTTCACCTCGCCGCTGGTGCCCACCCTGATCCTCACCGGTGCCCAGGCCGCCCCGGACCGGGTCGCCGCCGCCGAGCGGGCCGGCGCGCGGGTGGTCACCGCCGGCGACGGCCTCGCCGTCGACCCCGCCCGGGCCGTGCGGGCCCTCGCCGCCCTCGGTCACACCCGGCTGCTGACCGAGGGCGGCCCCCGGCTGCTCGGGCAGATGGTCGCGGCCGGCGTCCTGGACGAGCTGTGCCTCACGGTCTCGCCGATGCTCACCGCGGGCGACGCCCAGCGCATCGCCGGCGGTCCCGCCGTCAACGTCCCGCGGCGCTTCTCGCTGCTGTCCCTGCTGGAGGAGGACGGTTTCCTGTTCACGCGCTACGGGCGGGCCTGACGGGCCGGCGTGCTGAAGCGGCGGAGTCGGGGTACAAGGTGTCGGCGGCCGGACGGCCGGTCGCCCGGTACGTCCGGATACGGGACCGATGGCCTTTTTCGGCCCGTTCATCGACGGAATATGCCGTTCCGTATGGGGTGCGGGGGGGCACACTGGATCGGGGCTGCACCCGTGCGCGTGCGGGGCAGGACGGATACCGCGGGGCCCCTCGGCCCACGGAGGAGTGGGGCAGTGAGCCCCCGGAGCAGAAGGGGCGCCTGGTGTTCACTAGCGTTTTGATGATCGAGAAGGCCCTGACGTCCGCCGACGTGGAGTTCGTCACGACCTTGCACGGGGAGGAGGAGGTCTCCTTCCAGGTGCTGCTCCAGCCGCGCGGCGAGCAGGCGGACCGCCTGCTGCGGGCCATCGACGACGTCGCGCTCGGGGAGCTCGACGAGGCCGTGCGGGAGGGGGAGACCCCCGAGGGCGAGGAGGCGCTGAGCGTGGGGCAGCGGGCCCTGGAGGTCTCGCTCGCGGCGCTGCGCGCGTCGGGCAGCGCGGCGGAGGGGCGCCTCATCGAGGACCACCCGCTGGACGCGCTGAAATCCCTGGTGGAGGAGGTCGGCGCGGACGAGGTCATCGTCCTGACCGACCCCCACTACGTGGAGGAGTTCTTCCACCGGGACTGGGCCTCCAGAGCCCGGCACAAGGTGGGGGTGCCGGTGCTGAAGCTGTTCTCGCACAGCAAGGCGTAGCCCCGGGCCGCCGTGGCACGGCCCCGCGCGCTCCTGAAATAGGGTGGGGGCGCTACCTCTCGTCACCCGACCTTGGAGACACGCATGGCACCCGGCCTCCCCACCGCCATGGACCGACCGCACTTCATCGGGATCGGCGGGGCCGGGATGTCGGGGATCGCGAAGATCCTCGCGCAGCGCGGGGCCGCCGTGGCGGGCAGCGACGCCAAGGAGTCCGCCACGGCCGAGGCGCTGCGGGCGCTGGGCGTGACCGTGCACATCGGACACGCCGCCGGGCACCTGGCCGACGACGCCAGCTGCGTGATCGTGTCCTCGGCGATCCGGCGGGACAACCCCGAGCTGGCCCGCGCGGCCGAGCTCGGCATCCCGGTCGTGCACCGGTCCGACGCCCTGGCCGCGCTGATGGACGGGCTGCGGCCGATCGCCGTCGCCGGGACGCACGGCAAGACCACCACGACCTCCATGCTGGCCGTGGCGCTCGGCGAGCTGGGCCTGAAGCCGTCCTACGCGATCGGCGGCGACCTGGACGCGCCCGGCTCCAACGCGCAGCACGGCGAGGGCGAGATCTTCGTCGCCGAGGCCGACGAGTCGGACCGCAGCTTCCACACGTACGCCCCCGAGGTCGCGATCGTCCTCAACGTCGAGCTCGACCACCACGCCAACTACGCCTCCATGGAAGAGATCTACGAGTCCTTCGAGACGTTCGTGGACCGCGTCACCGAGGGCGGCACGCTGGTGATCTCCGGCGACCACGAGGGCGCGCGCGAGCTGACCCGCCGGGTCGCCGGGCGCCAGGTGCGCGTGGTGACCTACGGCGAGTCCGAGGACGCCGGCGTGCGCGTCCTGTCGGTCGTGCCGCAGGGGCTGAAGAGCGAGGTCACCGTGGTGCTGGAGGGCCAGGAGCTGACCTTCGCGGTCTCCGTCCCCGGCCGGCACTACGCGCTAAACGCGGTCGCGGCCCTGGCGGCTGGCGTGGCGCTCGGCGTCCCGGCGGCCGGACTGGCCCCGGCGATCGCCGCGTACACGGGCGTCAAGCGGCGGCTGCAGCTGAAGGGCGAGGCCGCGGGCGTGCAGGTCATCGACTCCTACGCGCACCACCCCACCGAGATGACCGCCGACCTGGAGGCCATGCGCGCCGCCGCGGGCGAGGCGCGGATCCTGGTGGTCTTCCAGCCGCACCTGTTCTCGCGCACGCAGGAGCTCGGCAAGGAGATGGGCCGGTCGCTGGCCCTCGCCGACGCCTCGGTCGTGCTGGACATCTACCCGGCCCGCGAGGACCCGATCCCGGGCGTCACCAGCGAGCTGATCATCGAGGCGGCCCGGGCGGCGGGCGCCGACGTGACGCCCGTGCACGACAAGGCGGACGTCCCCGCGGCCGTCGCGGGAATGGCCAAGCCCGGTGATCTCGTTCTCACCATGGGAGCGGGCGACGTCACCGACCTCGGCCCGCTGATCCTGGACCGTCTGTCGAACTGAGGGGCTGGAGTGCCATGCCGTACGACGTCGAGAAGCCGGACGAGCAGTGGCGGGCGGAGCTGACACCGGGCGAGTACGCCGTGCTGCGGCAGGCCGCCACGGAGCCCGCGTTCACCGGTGAGTACACCGACACCAAGACCCGGGGCGTCTACTCCTGCCGTGCCTGCGGAGCGGAGCTGTTCACCTCGGACACGAAGTTCGCCTCGCACTGCGGCTGGCCGTCCTTCTTCGACCCGAAGGACACCGACGCGGTGGAACTGGTCGAGGACCGCTCGCACGGCATGGTGCGCGTCGAGGTGCGGTGCGCGCGCTGCGGTTCGCACCTCGGGCACGTCTTCGAGGGCGAGGGGTATCCGACGCCCACGGACCAGCGGTACTGCATCAACAGCATCGCGCTGCGGCTGACGCCCGACGAGGGCTGAACACGCTCAGCGGACCGGGCACTCCTTCCGCGTGAGGGGCCGGGTGTCGCCCGCGGTGCGGCTGCACACCACACGAGGATCGGAGGTCCCGTCGCCCGTGCGGCGGACCTCCTTGAGGACGATGCCGTGCCCGGTGCGGTCCCCGTACAGCGGGGCGCGGGTGAAGTCGATGGTGCCCGTGGCCAGGCCCTCGATCTTGACGTTGCGCAGGTTCACCCAGGTCGAGGCGCGGCTCTGCGGCCGGTCGTCGCGGCTGGCCGCCCAGAACAGGGCGCGGGTCGCGTCATGGGCCAGGGCGGTCTGGCCGCTGGCCAGCGCGGGGCTGTCGTGGCGCAGCCGGTGGCCCCGCAGTCCGGGCAGGTGCCGGGCGGCGTCCAGGTAGAAGGACGTCCCGGTCGCCGCCGTCCGCAGTTCGGCCAGGGCCGCGTGGTACAGGGTCACCTTCGGCGCGACGGACTGGCCGCCGCCGGCGAAGTCCGCCTTGGACAGGTCGTCGCCGGTGAGGATCGCCAGGGGCTTTCCCGCACAGCCGGGCTCGGTGCCCAGCCGGGTCATCAGGGGGTCGACGTCCTCCACCCGGCCCGCGAAGTAGATCACCGACGGCACCCGGCCGCCCCGGCAGATCTCCTGGGCGTGCGAGCGCAGTTCCGGCTTGCCGCCGCTGAGGGTGTAGCGGCGCTGTCCGAGCAGGGTGAAGCCCTGGCGCCGCAGCATCTCCCCGCCGTAGCGGGCCTGTTCGTCGGTGTACAGGTCGTCCGTCCGCGCCGTGTCACGGGCCAGGACGAGGGCGAACTGCCGTCGGCCCGGTGTGCGCAACTGGGCCGCAATCAAGCCGAGTTGCCTGGTCTGCCACTCGTCGGTGGCGGCCAGGCTGAACCAGTTGGCGAACTCGCGGGGCAGATACGTCGCGGAGTTCGTGCCGGAGACGACCGGCAGGCCCGCCTCCATCAGGGTGCGCGTGGTCGCCCGGCTCGACTTCAGGTCGCGGCCGGTGCCGACCACCCCCACCACGGTCGGGTCGTGGGCGGCGTACGCGGCGATCGCCTCGGCCATCTCCTCCTGGTGGCCCAGGTCCACACCGCCGTTGGCGGTCAGGACCCGCAGCTTCACGCCGGAGCTGTCGTTGATGACGGCCTGCGCCAGGTACACGCCCGCCAGTTCCTCGGCGCCCTTCACCAGCGAGGAGCCGGACGCCGTGTCGGCGCTGAGCGGTCCGGCGTAGACGACCGTGACGTATCTGCCGGAGTGGTGGGCGAGGACGTCCTCGTTTTGCCGGGCGATCCTGTCCTCCAGGTCGGTCACCGTCCAGGGCGGCCCGGCGCCGGCCGTGAGGGCCGCCACCTGCGAACCGGGCCCGGTCCCGGGCGCGGGCAGCCAGTCGGCGAAGCGGAGGCCGTCCGTCGCGATGCCGATGCACTCCGTGCCGCCGCCGGGCGCCTCAGCGCGCCGGGTGTCCCGGTTGGCGGTCAGCAGGGACGCCTGGCAGTACCGCTCGTGCAGGGTGTCGGACCGTATGACGGTGCCGGCGGTCAGCAGGGCGATCACCAGGACCAGGGTGTGCACGGCCCACACCAGCCGGGCGAACGTCGGCCGCGCCGAGGCCCGCCGGTGCGGATGGCCCTCCTCGACGGGGCCGAGCTGATCGTGCGGCAGCGGGACCTTCATCACCCAGGGCAGCACGGACCGCTCCCGGCTGGGCGACTGCTCGGCGCGCAGGTTGTGCGCCCACTCCCGGTACCAGGTGCGCAGCCGGTCGCCGAACTTGGGCGGCTCCACCGCCGCGGCGGGCGCCGCCCGGACCACGCTGCGCTCCAGACGCGGCACGTCGTGCGCGCGCACGGCGGCGATCACCAGCAGCGGGTCGAGCTCGCTGCGCCGGCTGCGGACGTCGCTGATCGCCCGGATCAGCTCGATGCCGCCGTCGCGGGCGTCGGCGTGCGGCAGGAACAGCACCGGCGGGCGGGGCCGCTTGAAGCCCCGCAGGTCCCAGCTCCAGCGGCGGTGGTTGTCCCGCAGGTCCTCCCGCAGCGCCAGCACGCACAGCTGGAGGTGGAAGTCGCCGCCCGCCTTGAGCGCCTCGGCCACGCCGTACGCCCGGGCCGCGATCGCCTTCCAGGACCGCACCGGCCGCAGCAGGGACACCTCGGTGGGCTGGTCCTGGTCCGCGGCTCTCAGGAACGTCGTCGTCATGAACCAGCGGCTCTCCCGGCGCAGCCACAGGAAGATCGGCGCCCGCCCGGGCAGCACGTAGTTCAGGACGGTCAGCAGCAGCAGGAAGACCAGGCCGGCCGACACCGCCACGTACCACTCGCTGCGCGCCAGGAGCGCGGCGAGCACGGTGACGAGGCTCGCCGGGAGGATGTGCGCCATGTCGAACAGCTGCAGGCCCGAGCGCCAGCGCGCGGTGTTCCGGGGCCGCCAGCGCTGCTCGGCCAGCTGGTCCAGCAGCCGCTGCCGCTGGTCCTGTCCGGCCTCGGGGCTGCCCTGCGCGGGGGCCGGCCAGCTGTCGCCGAGGGCGGCGACCGCGTCGTCGACGGCGTGCACCAGCCGCAGCCGCGGGAAGGCGTAGCGCCGGTACACCGCCTTCGGGCCGCCCCACTTCTTCGGGTCGCTCAGCGCCCGCACCATGGCCGCGGCCCGGCGCACCTCGCTGTCGCCCTCGTAGGCGTCCTGCGCCACCGCGCAGCGCGTGCGGTGCGCCTCCTGGCCCCGGTACAGCTGCCGGACCAGACCGGCCACCGCGTCGTCGTCCTCACCCTGCTGCGCGTGCACGACGAACACCGGCATGGGCGGTTCGGTGCTGGTCCGGAAGTCCTGGATGAGGACCTCCAGCTGGTTCTGGAGGTGGACCCCGGCGCCGGTGTCCGGCGCGCCGTCGTGTCCCCCCGGGCAGTTCGGCGGCATGCTATCGGCACTCACCATGGGCAACCCCCGTTCACCTTCGGTGACTTCCGAGGTTAACCGGTGCGGCTGAGGGGGGCGTGGGTGACGCGCGAACGTCGCCGACCTGAGACCCGGGCGGGACCCGTCGGCGACGGACCGCCGGAGATTACGGGCCGAGCGACAACCAGGTTCCGCGGCGGGGGAGTTGCAGCGTTCCGTCCGCTGGGCAGGGTGCCGGGGGCCGTGGGCCCCGCGGACCGGTGACGTGCGCCCTCTAGACTCGACCGGCAACAGCCCGCACGACCATGGCCAAATTCTCCGCCAACCCGAAGGGCTCCGGCGTCTTGATACGGATGCAATCAGTCACCAAGCGGTACCCGGACGGCACGGTGGCGGTCGACCGGCTCTCGCTGGAGATACCCGACCGCTCGATCACGGTCCTCGTCGGGCCCTCGGGCTGCGGCAAGACGACCACCCTCCGGATGATCAACCGCATGGTGGAACCCAGCGAGGGAACGATCCTCCTCGACGGTGAGGACATCCAGGCCCAGCCCGTCACCACCCTGCGCCGCTCCATGGGTTACGTCATCCAGAACGCCGGCCTCTTCCAGCACCGCACGATCGTCGACAACATCGCGACCGTGCCGCGCATGCTCGGCTGGGGCAAGCGCAAGGCCCGGGCCCGTGCCGCGGAACTCATGGAGCGGGTGGGCCTCGACGGCGCGCTCGCCCAGCGCTACCCGTACCAGCTCTCCGGCGGTCAGCAGCAGCGCGTCGGCGTGGCCCGGGCCCTGGCCGCCGACCCGCCGGTCCTCCTCATGGACGAGCCGTTCTCCGCCGTCGACCCGGTGGTCCGCAAGGGCCTCCAGGACGAACTGCTGCGCCTGCAGGACGAGCTGGGCAAGACCATCGTCTTCGTCACGCACGACATCGACGAGGCGATCAAGATCGGCACCATGGTCGCCGTGATGCGCGAGGGTGGCCGGCTCGCCCAGTACGCACCGCCCGCCGAGCTGCTGTCCCGCCCGGCCGACGCGTTCGTCGAGGACTTCCTCGGCGCCGACCGCGGCATCCGCCGCCTGTCCTTCTTCCCGTCCGCCGGGCTCACGTTGACGACCGGGCCGGTGGTGCCCGTCGACGCCGGCGCCGAGCAGCTCGCCGCCCCGGGCGCCCCCTGGCTGCTGGTGACCGACGCGGACGGCAGGCCGCTGGGCTGGGGCGAACCGCACGACCTGACGGCGGGGGACATCAGCCCGTCCCGGCTCCTGCCCCACGGGCGGCCGTTCGTACCCGGCGCCGACTCGCTGCGGACCGCCCTCGACAGCGCCGTGCTCTCCCCGTCCGGCCACGCCGTGGCCGTCGACGCCGACGGACGCGTGCGCGGGGTGGTCTCCCAGCAGACCATCGGCGAGGCCATCCGCAGCGCCCACGCGGCCCGGCGCGACGAGGACCGCGACGACGGTCGCCACGACGAGAAGGTCGCCCGATGAGCGACTACCTCCACGACTTCTTCGACATCCCGAGCGACCTGCAGCACAGCTGGTTCGGGCTGATCGGGCTGCACCTGAGGGAGGCCCTGCTGCCGGTCGCGGCCGGACTGCTCCTCGCCCTGCCGCTCGCCCAGCTCTGCGTGCGCTTCCGCTGGCTGTACCCGCCGGTCCTCGGCCTGACGACCGTGCTCTACGCCATCCCGTCCCTGGCGTTCTTCGTCGTCCTCATCGACTACACCGGGCAGACCGAACTCACCGTGATGATCCCGCTGGCCGTCTACAGCCTGGTGGTGCTCGTCCCGGCGATCGTCGACGGGGTGCGCTCGGTCCCGGAGGAGACCCTGGCCGCCGCCACGGCCATGGGCTTCGGGCCCGTACGGCGCTACTTCCTGGTCCAGTTGCCCATCGCGGTCCCGGCCATCATCGCCGGGCTGCGCGTGGCGACCGTGTCCAGCATCTCCCTCGTCAGCGTCGGCATGCTGATCGGCAACCAGGGCGCGCTCGGCAACCTGCTCCACGACGCGCAGATCTACAACCGGCCCGAACTCACCTGGAACTCCGTCATCACCACCGCGTTCCTGGCGATCCTCCTCGACGCGCTGCTGGTCCTCGTCCGCGTGACCCTGACACCCTGGATGCCGAGCGGCCCGGGCCGCCGCCGGCCGGCCGCCACGGACACGCCCGCCCTGAAGGACGCGGCCCGGTGAACGTACTGAACTTCGTCCACGCCTTCTTCAGCGACAGCGCCCACTGGCACGGCTACGACGGCATACCGGCCCGCCTCGGCGAACACGTGCGGTACACCCTCCAGGCGCTGCTCCTCGCCGCCGCGATCGGCCTGCCCGTCGGCCTGGTCACCGGGCACTACGGGCGGGGCGGCAACGCCCTGTCGCTGGTCGCCACCGCCGGGCGGGCGCTGCCCAGCTTCGGCCTGCTGGTGCTGATGACGACCCTGCTGGGCTTCGGGATGCTTCCCGTGATGATCCCGCTGGTCGTCCTCGCCGTCCCGCCGGTCCTCGTCACCACCTACGAGGCGATGCGCTCCGTCGACCCCTCGCCCGTGGACGCCGCCCGCGGCATGGGCATGCACGAGTCGCGGATCCTCTTCCAGGTCGAACTCCCGGTCGCGCTGCCGCTGATCCTCAGCGGACTGCGCTCGGCGGCCATCCAGATCGTGTCGACGGCCACCATCGCCGCCTACGTCAGTCTGGGCGGTCTCGGACGGTACATCGTCGACGGCCTCTACCAGCGCGACTACGAGAAGGTGGTGGGCGGAGCGACCCTCGTCGCCGTGCTCGCGCTGCTCACGCTCGCGCTGTTCTTCGCGGGGGGACGAGCCGCCGTGTCGCCCGGCGTGCGTCGGCGATGACCCCCGGAACGCCACCTTCCGGCGGCGATCGAGGCCGTTCGGTGACAAAGCCGGACTTGACTGATCGTGAAGGCCCTGGCTTGGATCGGTGGGTGATGACTACCGCGAAGAGCAACAACAGGTCCAGCACGAGGCATCCCGGTGCGGCGGCGGTCGCGCTCGCCGCCGCGGCGGCGCTCCTCGCGGGCTGTTCGTCCGGCGGGGACACCTCCGACGACCCGCTCCAGGGCGGCGGCGCCGAGAAGGGCACCGTCGTCGTCGGCTCCAACAACTTCGCCGAGAGCATCCTGCTCGCCGACATCTACGGCGAGGCCCTCAAGGCCAAGGGCGTCAAGGTCACCTACAAGCCCAACATCGGCAGCCGCGAGACCACGTACGGCCTGATGAAGAACGGCACGATCACCGTGCTGCCCGAGTACAACGGCTCCCTGCTGGCCTACCTCGACGCCGAGGCCAAGCCGAAGACCGTCGAGGAGACCACCACCGCGATCGACGCCAAGCTCGACGAGAAGCTGGAACTGCTGAAGCCGTCGGCCGCGCAGAACAAGGACTCCGTCACCCTCAACGCGGAGACCGCGAAGAAGTACGAGCTCACCTCCGAGTCCTCCATAGCGGATCTGAAGGACGTGGCCGGGGACCTGGTCTTCGGCGGTTCACCGGAGTTCCAGACCCGCCACCAGGGCCTGAAGGGCCTGAAGTCGGTGTACGGGCTGGAGTTCAGGTCCTTCAAGTCCCTCGACGCGGGCGGGCCGCTGACCCAGGCGGCGCTGAAGAGGAACACGGTGCAGGCCGCGGACGTCTTCACCACCGACCCGACCATCGCCCGCGAGAAGTTCGTCGTCCTGAAGGACCCGGAGAACCTCTTCGGCTTCCAGAACGTGCAGCCCCTGGTCCGCAAGGGCGAACTGCCCGCCGAGGGCGCCGAGGCGCTGGACGCGGTCTCCGCCAAGCTCGACACGGCCGCGCTGCTGGAGATGGACGCGCAGGTGCAGCTGGAGAAGAAGGATCCGATGGACGTCGCCAAGGCCTGGCTGAAGTCGGCCGGCCTGAGCTGATCCGGCCCGCCGGCCGGGCAGGGGCCACCACCACTCCGGCCGCCCCTGCCCGGCCGCCTCGCGCGGCCGGGGCCTCGAAGTCCGCCCCTCGGGCCTGTCGTTCGGATCAGCCCGCAGACGCGGGGTCTGGCACGCGCATCCACCGCGTTGTCGTCAGTCGCCGACGCTCCGCGTCGACTCCCTCCTCCGCCTTGCAGCTGCACGCACCAGACCCCGCTCACCGGCGTTGACCAGCACGGTCCGTTTCCTGCGACCTGATCCACACGACAGGCCCTAGGCCTGGACGGCAGAGGCGATCAGCTGGTCGATCAGGGCGATCAGGACGTCACGGCACGACTCCCGGTCCCGCGCGTCGCACAGCAGCACCTGCACGTGCTCCGGCAGCGCGAGCGCGTCCCGGATGTCCTCGGGCGGGTACGGGTGTTCGCCGTGGAAGCCGTTGACCCCGACGACGAACGGGATGCCCCGGCGTTCGAAGAAGTCGATCGCGGCGAAGCTGGAGTCGGGTCTGCGGACGTCGACCAGGACCACGGCACCGAGCGCGCCGAGAGCCAGGTCGTTCCACATGAACCAGAAGCGCTGCTGTCCCGGCGTCCCGAACAGGTACAGCACCAGCTCCCGGCTGATGGTGATCCGGCCGAAGTCCAGGGCCACGGTCGTGGCCTGCTTCTCCTCGATGCCGTCGAGGTCGTCGACCCCCAGACCGGCCATGGTCAGGGGTTCCTCGGTGCGCAGCGGAACGATCTCGCTCACCGACCCGACCATGGTGGTCTTGCCGACGCCGAAGCCTCCGGCGACGAGGATCTTGACCGTGTCGGGTGCCGAAGACGCGTCCGTGGCAAGGTCAGAGCCGGCCAAGGCCGTCCCTCACTTTCTGCAGCAGGTCCAGGTCCGGGGTGGTACGGGAGACGAGGCGCGGGGGACGGACGGTGATCCGGCCGGCCTCCAGCAGGTCGCAGAGCAGGATGACGACGACGCTGACCGGCAGGTCGAGCCGGGCGGCCAGTTCCGCCACGGCCATCGGTTCGGCGCACAGCCGCAGGATCCGGGTGTGCTCGGGCTGCGGGCGGGCCGCGTCGGCGGGTGGCGGATCGACCGCGGTGACCGTCGAGATGAGCGTGAAGTCGGCACGGCTGGGCCGGGTGCGGCCGCCGGTCAGAGCGAACGGCCGGACGAGCCGGCCCGCCGAGTCGCCTCCCCCCACCTCACACGCCTGGATCGACGGCGGGCCCGGTCGCGCCCCGCGGTGCCGCGCTGAGGTGCTCGCCGATCTTCTTCACCAGCATGTTCATCTGGTACGCCACCACCCCGACGTCCGCGCCCGGGCCGGTCAGCACGACCAGGTGGGCGCCGGGGCCGGCGGAGGTCAGGATCAGGTAGCTGTTGGCCATCTCGATGAGCGCCTGGCGCACCGGACCGCCCCGGAAGTCCATGCTGACGCCCTTGCTGAGGCTCATCAGCCCGGACGCGGTCGCCGCCAGCCGTTCGGCGTCGTCCCGCAGGAAGCCGGTGGACTTGCTGACCACCAGGCCGTCCTCGGACAGCACCACGGCCTGGTTCACGTCGGCGACCCGCTCCACGAGTCCGGTGAGCAGCTGGTCGAGCTGGGTGTGCGTGGCGGGGATGGGGCGTGTCATTGCGGTGTCCTTCGTCAGCGGTCGGCGGGCGGAGTCGAGGGGACGGGATCGGCGGCCGTCTGCCGGGGCGTTGCGGCCGCCTCCTGGTCCTGCGGTGGCTCGGCGTCGTCGTCAAGGGCCCGGAGCGTGCCGCGCTGGAAGCCGGCCAGGGAGGCGGCGGCGGCCTCCGCGGTGAAGTCGTGGAGGCCGTGGTCGTCCGCGGGCGGGGGCTCCACGCGCAGTTCCTCCACCAGGCTGGTCTGCGGCACGCGGCGGGGGAGCGGGGCCAGACCGTCCCGGCGGGGGACGACCTCGCGGGCGGGGGCGGTACGGGCCGCGACGGAAGGGCGGGGCTCCCGGGCGGCACCGGCGGGCCGCTCGGCGGCCTGCGTCGTGCCGGAGCGCCCGGCGTCCGTCGCCTCCGGCCCGTCCGCCGCCGTCTGCTCTGCCGTGGATGCCGTGCCGTCGGGCACGTCACCGTCCGGTGAACCGTCCGCCGCGATCGAGCCGTTCGCACCGGCCCCGGCCTTGGAGTCGCGGTTCTCCCGCGCCTCGGGCGTTCCGCTGTCCGGGCTCTCGCGCACCACGATCTCGTGCGGGATCAGCACGATCGCCGTGGTCCCGCCGTACGGCGACGAGCGCAGCGTGACGGCGATGCCGTGCCGGTGGGCGAGCCGGCCGACGACGAACATGCCGAGGCGCAGGTCGTCGGCGAGCGCCACCACGTCGAACTGAGGTGGCACCGCCAGCTGTTCGTTGAAGGACGCGTAGTCCTCCTCCGACAGGCCGAGCCCGCGGTCCTCGACCTCGACGGCCAGGCCCTTGGCCACCATCTGGGCCCGGACGGTGACGGGGCTCGGCGCGGGGGAGTAGGCGGTCGCGTTGTCGATGAGCTCGGCCAGCAGGTGGATGACGTCGGCCACCGCGGGCGGGGCGACGTACACCTCCTCCTCGGTCTGCACGTCCACGCGCTGGTACTCGGCGACCTCCCCGATCGCGCCGCGCAGGATGTCGATCAGCGCGACCGGCCGGCTCCAGCTCCGGCCCGGCCGCTCGCCGCTGACGATGACGAGGTTCTCCTCGTAGCGGCGCAACTGGCTCGCGGTGGAGTCCAGTTCGTACAGGCCCTTGAGGACGTCGGGATCGGTGTGCTGGCGCTCCAGGGTGTCCAGCTTGCTGAGCTGCAGGTTGACCAGGTTCTGGCTCTGCCGGGCGATGCCCAGGATGATCTTCTGGAAACCGCGCCGCGTGTCGGCGAGTTCGACCGCGGTGTGCACGGCGGTGCGCTGGGCGGTGTTGAACGCCTCGGCCACCTGGCCCAGTTCGTCGTGGCCGTAGTCAAGCGGCTGCGTCGCCGACTCGGGGTCGACCGTCTCGCCCCGCTCCAGCCGGGCCACCACGTCGGGCAGCCGCTCCTGAGCGAGGCTCACGGCGGCCCGGCGCAGGCCGCGCAGCCGCCGGGACAGCGAACGGGTGATCCGCCAGGACATGCCCACGCACAGCAGCAGCGCGAGCAGCCCGCCCGCGCTCAGCAGCGCCGCCTTGAGCAGCAGGGCGTCCGCCTTGTCGGCGCTGCGCTCCAGCAGGGCCGACGCCTGCTGCTCGATGAGGCCCATGTACCGCTCGGACAGCTCGTCCATCGCGGCGTCCCAGCGCTGCTGCGCCTTCGGCAGGGCGATCCGGTCGGCGTCGTCGCTCGCGTTGCGGGACGCGAGCACCTGGTCCTCGACCGACTGCAGCGTCCGCCACTCCGGGCTTGCCAGGATCCGCTCGGTCTGCGCCTTGGCCTCGCCCGTCAGCTGGGGCATGACCTGGTCCTTCACCAGCCAGCGCCGGGTGTTCACAAGCTCCGTGAACTGCGTCCAGGCCGCGTCGTCCAGATGTCCGGACGGCCAGGCCAGGGTCAGCTGCGCGTCCTCCTGGGAGACCAGCTCGGCCGCGTGCTCCAGCCCGACCAGCGGGCCGGCCTGCGAGGTGAGGTCGCCGTCGTCCACCTGGGACAGCGCCTGGAAGGCGTGGATCTGGTCGTCGATGATCGAGGAGTACTGGTCCAGCGCCTGCTGCGCGGTGATGTCGGTGAGGCGGTCGACCTGGTCGCGGTAGTACTCCAGGCTGCCCACCGAGCCCAGCACCGAGTACATCCGTTCGGAGATCCGGGAGGGCGACTTGCCGATCGCGTCCGCCTGCCGGAGCAGCTTCGCGACGACCTTGTCCGTCTCCTCGCGCTGTGCGTCGAGGGCGGCCCGGGAACCGCCCGGCGAGGCCAGCCAGGCCGCCGACAGGCTGCGCTCGCGCTGCAGGGCCAGCGTCGCGTCGGTGCCCATGACGCCGGTCGACCGGCTCAGCTCGGTCTGGTCGCGCAGACGCAGCCCCTCGGAGAACATCTGGATCGTCGTCACGCCCCACATGGCCGCCAGGGTGACGCTGGGCACCAGGGCCAGCAGCACCAGGGAGAGGCGTATGGATCCGAGACGGCGCCGGGCACCTGTCCGTCGAGACATCGTCGTCCTAGGGCGATCAGCGGGGGGCGGGTAACGGGGAGGCGGAGCGGTCGGGGAGGGCGGGGGACGGGCGCGGCGGGAGGGATGATGTGCCGGGAACGGCACCGGGGTTGCGCAGGATGTTATCCGTACGCGCGGACGTATGGGCCGGGCCCGGCCTCATCAGGGGCGACACCGTCACGGGAAGCGACCGTCACCGGGTCCCGGCGGCGGCGAGCCCTGCCACGGCGGAGACGTTCGACTTGGTCACGAACGCGGGCCCGGTGAGCACCGGGGCCGTTCCGCCGCCGCTGACGTTGCCGTTGGTGCGGTACAGCCACAGGGCGTCCACCGCGAGGTAGCCCTGCAGGTAGGGCTGCTGGTCCACGGCGAACCGCACGTCCCCGCGCCGGATGGCCTCGACCATGTCCTCGTTGAGGTCGAAGGTGGCGACCTCGGCCTTGCTGCCGGACTGCCGCACGGCCTTGACGGCGCTGAGCGCGACCTGGGCGCTGTTGGCGACGACTTCGTCGACGCTGGAGTCCTGCCGCAGGCGTGAGGCGATCGCGGCCGTCAGCGCTTCCTGGTCGGTGCCGTCCACGTACAGGTTCCCGGTGTCGCCGCCGAAGGCCTTCTTCACACCGGCGCAGCGGGCCTCCAGCGCCACGTTCCCCCGCTCGTGCACCACGCACAGGGCGTGCTTCGCCTCGAGACCGTCCAGCTTGTCGCCGACGGCCCGGCCCGCGACGGAATCGTCCTGCCCGAAGTACCCCAGCAGCCCGGCCGGCCGCCAGGCGTCGATGCCGGAGTTGAGCCCGACGACGGGGATGCCGGCCGCCTTGGCCTGGGCGACCGGGCCCCGCATCGCCGCCGGCTTGGCGAGCGTCACCGCGATGCCGTCCACCTTGTCGCGGACCGCGTCCCGCACCAGGTCCGCCTGTGCGGCCGGGTCGGCGTCGCTGACGAAGGTCAGGTCCACGCCGTCCTTGGCGGCCGCCGCCTCCGCGCCCTTGCGCACCAGGTCCCAGAACGCGTCCCCCTGGTTGCCGTGGGCGACCAGGGCGACCCTCATCCCGCGGCCGGACCCGCCGGCCGCGTCCGCTTCGTCGCCGGCCGCGCCGAGTGCGGAGCAGCCGGTCACCAGCAGACACACGGCGGCGGCCAGGGCCGGGCCCCGGGTGAGTCTCGTGGGGGTGTGCGACGGGGTGGGAGTGTTCATGAGGGGTGGACCTCGCTGTGCGGCCGAGCAAGAGCAGGGTGAGAGTGCGGGCGGGGCCGCAGGACGTGCGCCGACCCGATGACTCTCGCTGGCCCGGAGCCAACCTTGTGTGACCACTGGTCGTCAAGTGAGCGGCCACCTGCCGTAAGGAGATGCTGCCGCATCGTGATGATCTGTCCGACCGGTCGAACGGCCGTGTGTCGCCGCCGAGTCGGCGGTCGGCACCCCGTGCGCTCGCGAGGCGCTGACCTCACCCTTCCGTACCGTCCGCGCGGTTGGGTAGCCACGGGCGGAGCTGCCGGCGCCGGCCTCATCGCAGCGCCGCCCGGCCGGCCCGGCGGCGCCGTACCCCCGAGGGCCGCGTCAGGACTGCTGTGCGGGGTTCGGGCCCGCGCCGCCGCCCCGGGCCCCCTCGCGGCGCTGCCTGCGGCTGACGCGGGGCTCCCGGTCCGGGAGCCAGCCGAAGGTGAGGCAGCTGCCGACGACACCCCAGGAGCATGCCGGCGAAGAAACCGCCCAGGTCCGAGGTCGGCCAGGTGCCCGGGACCAGCACTCCGACGACCGAGTGGAACAGGCGCTGCGCGGGGTTGGAGAGGATCGGCACGCCGCACAGCGGCATCACGACCGGGAGCAGGTCGCCGGCCAGGCCCTGCATGCCGACGTGCAGGACGACGTCCAGCGAGGCCCGCAGGGTGAGCAGCACCTCCGCCCCGCCCGGGGCGAGCAGTGCCCCGCCCCGGAACGGACGGCGGGCCCGCCAGGAGCGGAAGGCTGGCCGGAACGCGCGACGCCTTCGTCACCGCCACGTACTCACCGGTGACGAAGGGCGGCGTCGCGGTCCACGTCAACTGGACCGGCCCGGGCGGTGCTTCAGCGCCGCCGCAGCCGAAGGACCAGGGCGGCGCCGCCGGTGAGCAGCAGCACCGCGGCGGCGCCGCCCGCCAGCAGCGGCGTGGACGGCCCGGAAGCGGGCGCCGAGGTGGAGGCGAGGGGCGTCTGATGGCCCTGCGGACGCGCGCCCGGGGAGCCCTGGGCGGCGGCGGACGGAGTGGAGGTCCTCCGCGCGGGCCTCTCCTGCCCGGCGGGCTCCGCGGGCTCGGCGGGCTCCGCGGGCTCGGCGAGCCTCTCCTTCCCGGCGGGCCCAGAGGTCTCCGCGGGTTTCCCCGGGTCCGGGAACTCCACGTCCGAGCACGAGTAATAGGTGTCCGGCGTACTGCTGTTCCGCCACACCGTGTACAACACGTGCCGCCCGGTCCGGTCGGACGGCAGCGTCATCCTCAGCCCGTACGCCCCGTCCGTCAGCGCCGGGTCCGTCACCTCGGCGAAGGGCTTCTCCGGGAGGTCGGACCAGGACAGCGGCGCGGACGGGTCGTAACCGGGCTTCGTCAGGTACATCCGGAACGTGCCGGTGTGCGGGATCGTCGAGACGTACCGCATGGTCAGCGTGGCGCCGGGCGTCAGCCGGGTCGAGGGCCAGTCGGCGCGGGCGAGGTCCAGGCCCCGGTAGGCGGGCAGGCCTCCGCTGCACAACTCGCCGTCCGGGACGACCTGACGGTCCCGGCCGTTCACGTTCGCCACCCGCAGGTTGTCCCACGCCGTGAAGGGGGCGCCGTTCGCCGTGACGGCCGCCCGGCACGCCGCCGAGCCCGCGCGGTCACCGCCCTCGGGGGAACAGGCCACCACCCGGCTCACCGGGTCCGTCGGAGCCCCGTGGGCCGCGGCCGGCGCCGCCGCCCACGGAGTCAGTAGCAGCGGGGTCAGGAAAGTGGCCGCAAGTGCGGTGCGGCGTGCGGTCGTTCGAGGCATCGGTCTGCGTCTCCTCGGCCCGGGCGGGAGCGTTCGGTCATGCAGTACGGGAAACCGGCCCGGTGCGTTCACCTCGTCACGACCCCTTCGAAAAGGGGCCATTCACGTGGTGGGACGGTGCCATAGAGGGTGAACCCCGAGCGGGATCGAGGGTTTCCCCCGTATCCCGGCGACCTTGTGCTTGCCTATCGTTCGAGCACCGCTGCCCCACCGGTAACCCCGAACGGGTCCGCACCTGTTGTCCCGCGCCCGGCCGGCCGTCGCGTCGCTCTTCGCTTTTCGAACCGCCCCCCTCCGCTTCGACGACGAAGCGACCCCCACCGCCGCTCCGTCGCGTTCGGAGCCGGCACGAAAGGCAACGACCGTGCGTATCTCCCCAGATTTCAGACGGAAGCTGATATCCGTCGCCGCCGTCTCCGCGGCCCTGCTGACCGCCGCTCCCGCGTCGGTCGCCGTCGCACAGGAGTCCGATCCGCGCCCCGCCGTCCCGGCCGCCCAGACCGAGGCCGCCCCCGGCACCCCCGCCGAGCGGCTCATCGTCGGCTACAAGTCCGGTGCCAGCGAGGCCAAGTCGAACAAGGCCGCCGCCGCCGACGCCGCGTCCAAGGCCGCCAGGACCGGCGAGGACGTCGACTTCCAGCGCCGCCTCGGCACCGGTGCCGCCCTCGTCGAACTGGGCTCGGACTCCACCCGGGCGTCCGTCTCCGACGTCGTCGCCGCCTACCAGGCCGACCCGCAGGTCGCCTACGTCGTCCCGGACCGCCTCAACAAGCCGACGGCCGTCACGCCCAACGACACCGAGTACGCCAAGCAGTGGGACCTGTTCGAGTCCACCGCGGGCATGAACGTCCCGGGAGCCTGGGACACCACGACCGGCACCGGCGTCACCGTCGCGGTCATCGACACCGGTTACGTCGCCCACTCCGACCTGGCCGCGAACATCGTCGGCGGCTACGACTTCATCTCCGACACCGCCGTCTCCGTCGACGGCGACGGCCGCGACAGCAACCCGGCCGACCCGGGCGACTGGTACAGCACCGACGAGTGCGACGCGGGCATCCCTGCCTCCGGCTCCTCCTGGCACGGCACCCACGTGGCCGGCACCATCGCCGCCGCCACCAACAACGGCAAGGGCGTCGCCGGCATCGCCCACGGCGCGAAGGTCTCCCCGATCCGCGTGCTCGGCAAGTGCGGCGGCTACGACTCCGACATCATCGACGCCATCACCTGGGCCTCCGGCGGCACCGTCTCCGGCGTCCCCGCCAACGGCAACGTCGCCAAGGTCATCAACATGAGCCTCGGTGGCGGCGGCGTCTGCTCCTCCGCCACCCAGAGCGCCATCAACGGCGCCGTGAACCGCGGCACCACGGTCGTCGTCGCGGCGGGCAACGAGAACCAGAACGCCTCCAACTCGTCCCCGGCGAACTGCGGCAACGTCATCACCGTGGCCGCGACCAACCGCGCGGGCAGCCGGGCCTGGTACTCCAACTACGGCTCGGTCGTGGACATCTCCGCCCCCGGCGGCGAGACCCGCACCTCCACCGCGAACGGCATCCTCTCCACGCTGAACTCCGGCACGAAGACGCCGTCCACCGAGAACTACGCCTTCTACCAGGGCACCAGCATGGCCACCCCGCACGTCGCGGGCCTCGCCGCGCTGATGAAGTCGGCCAACTCCACCCTCACCCCGGCGCAGATCGAGTCGGCCATCAAGGCCAACGCCCGTGCCCTGCCGGGCACCTGCTCCGGCGGCTGCGGCGTGGGCCTCGCGGACGCCGCCAAGACGGTCCAGGCGGTCAAGGGCGGCACGTCCACGGGCTCCACGTACGCCAGCACCACCGCCGTCTCCATCCCGGACAACGGCTCGGCCGTCGAGTCGCCGATCACCGTCAGCGGCCGCAGCGGCTCCGCCCCCTCGGCCCTCCAGGTGGGCGTGGACATCACCCACACCTACCGCGGCGACCTGGTCATCGACCTGGTGGCGCCGGACGGTTCGGTCTACCGCCTGAAGTCCGCCTCCTCCTCGGACTCCGCGGACAACGTCATCACCACGTACACGGTGAACGCCTCCAGCGAGACGGCCAACGGCACCTGGAAGCTGCGCGTCCAGGACACCGCGTCGCTGGACACGGGCCGGATCAACAGCTGGAAGCTGACCTTCTGATCCTCCCGGACTCTCCGACGGAGAACTGAACAGGGCGGGCCACGAGCGGGCGGGCCGGCCGGTGCGGATGGGGCACCGGCCGGTCCGCCTTTTCACGTGTACCCCCACAGCCTCCCCGTCGGATACCGAACGCGCCGTTTTCTTCCACCGGTTGCGCTCGTCCCGTCAGACGTGCACCCGCACTCCGGTGCCCCGGTGGGGTGAACGTCGTCTGACGGTGAGTTATCGTGTACGGGCGGTAAAAACAAACGGCATGACCCGTTCCTTTCCGTACCGGGAGAGTGCAGCCGATGGCGAGGCAGTTGCGAGCCGAGCAGACCCGCTCGACGATCATCACGGCCGCCGCTGACCTGTTCGACCGTCGCGGCTACGAATCGACCAGTCTCAGCGACATCGTGGAGCACGCCCACGTCACCAAGGGCGCCCTCTACTTCCACTTCGCGGCGAAGGAGGACCTCGCCCAGGCGATCCTCGAACGGCAGTCGGACACGGCCCGCCGGCTGGCGGTGGAGACGGGCAACCGAGGCCACACCTCCCTCGAGGCGCTGATGCGCCTCACGTTCGGCATCACCCGCATGTCCGTCCAGGACCCGGTCCTGCGCGCCGGCCTGAGGCTCGCCACCGGCGGGATCCGGCCCCGCCCGCCGCTGAGCCACCCCTTCACGGAGTGGCTGGACATCGTCACGGCCCGGCTCGTCGCCGCCGTCAAGGAGTCCGACGTCCACCCCGACATCGACATCGATGTCGTGGCCCACTCCCTGGTCTGCTTCTTCGTCGGCACCCGGGTCGTGGGCCGCTCCCGCGAGCCCGTCGCCCGCCAGCCCCGCCGGACCGCCGAGATGTGGAACATACTCATCCGCGGCCTGGTCCCGGTGACCCGCCGTGCCCGCTACCTGAGCCTCGCGGCCCGTCTGGAACGGGAGATCGCACCGGTGTGACGAAGGCGCGGGAGGGCGCCGCACCCGGCGCCCCCCGGCGCCCGCGTTACGGTGAGGCCCATGCCCGACACCCCCTCCGCACCCGTCCTCCTCGGCGACCGGCCGGGCTCGTTCCCGCACAGCGTGCTCGCCGAGCGGCACCCGGCGATCATCCGGCAGGTCCGCGAGGCCTTCCCGTACGCACCGGAACAGCAGCGCGCCCTCGACGACCTGCTGGCCAACTGCACCGAGGGCGGGATCGAACCCCTCCCCGCCGACGCGCACGACCGGGACCGCTGGGACGCCTGGGGGCTGCGCGCCTACTCCGGCCGGTCCTGGTTCGAGGTGCCGTGGCTGCGGTCCGAGAGCTGGTTCTACCGCAGGCTCCTCGAAGCCGTCGGCTTCTTCGCCCCCGGCCCCTGGCAGGGCATCGACCCGTTCCGCCCCTTCAAGCCGGCCGAACTCGACTCTTGAGGAGACAGGCGAGGAACTGGCCGCACTCGACGACCTCGCCGGGCGCCCCGCCGGGGACCGGGCCCGGGCCCTGCTGCACGGCGACTGGCGCCGCCGCTTCGCCGTGGCCACCGAGCACCTGCTGAACGAGTCGTGTGGGAGCTGTCCGACGTCAACGAGGGGCGGATCGCCAACCCCCGTCGAGTCCATCGAGATGCGCCGCAAGGTCGGTGGCGCCCCCCGGCCGGCCGGCCTCGTGGATCTTCGGCACGACCCGCATCGACACGGCCACCGATCTGGTGCGCGCCGTCGCCCGCGCCCGCCCCGGCTCAGAGGTCCGCCTGACGGTGCGGCACCGCAGCGGCGGCTACGAGCAGGTGACGGTCGTCCCGGCCGTCGCGGCGTGAGCGGCGCCGTCACCGGCCCTTGGGGCGTGAGGCGGACGAAGCGGGCGAGGTGCCCCGTTGACGCGGAGGCCGGGGAGACCTCGTCACGGGACCACCCGGAAGTGGCTCGTCAGGCGGCCCGCGTCGTCCCGGCCGTGGAAGGCGGGCCGGGCCTCGAAGCGGGCCCGGGCCCGGAAGGCGGGCCCGGGCGGCGCGTCCCGGTCCGTGGCCCGACCCTCATGAGAACGAATGTCCGAGCAGTCGCCATCCGTCAGCGGACCGATGCGAGGAAAGCCCGCAGACGGCTCGCGCCGCCCCCTCCGGCCGGGCAGGATGCTGCCCGTAGCCCTTCGCCCGTCCTGGGAGGCCCGGATGACCGGAAGCACGGCCGCGTCCTTCACCGCCGACGACTACCGGGCCCGTATGGAGCGCGCCGCTCTCGCGGCCGCCGAGGCCGGCCTCGCCGGGCTGCTGGTGGCCCCGGGGCCGGACCTGGTGTGGCTCACCGGCTACACGCCCCCCGCGGTCACCGAGCGGCTCACCCTGCTGGTCCTGACCGCCGGCCAGGACCCCGTCCTCGTCGTCCCCGCACTGGAGGCCCCGGACGCGCGGCGGTCCGCCGGCGCGCCGGCCCTGACCCTGCGGGACTGGACCGACGGAAAGGACCCCTACGCCGCCACCGCCGCCCTCCTCGGCCCCCGGGGCCGCTTCGCCATCAGCGACAACGCCTGGGCCCTGCATCTGCTCGCCCTGAACCGGGCCCTGCCCGGCAGCTCCTACGCCTCCCTCACCGAGGCCCTGCCGATGCTGCGCGCCGTCAAGGACGCGGCCGAGCTGAACCTCATGGCCGCCGCCGGCGCCGCCGCCGACGCCACGTTCGAGGAGATCCGCGAGCTGCCCTTCGCCGGCCGCCGGGAGTCCGAGGTCGCCGCCGACCTCGACCGGTGCCTGCGCCGGCACGGCCACGAGCAGGTCGACTTCACGATCGTCGCCTCCGGCCCGAACGGCGCGGACCCCCACCACGAGGCGGGCGGCCGCCTCATCGAACGCGGCGACATGGTCGTCCTCGACTTCGGCGGGCTGAAGGACGGCTACGGGTCCGACACCTCCCGCACGGTCCACGTCGGCGAGCCCACCGACGAGGAGCGCCGGGTGCACGAGGTCGTACGCGCCGCCCAGGAGGCCGGCTTCCGCGCCGTACGGCCGGGCGCCGCCTGCCAGGACGTCGACCGCGCGGCCCGCGAGGTCGTCGCCGAGGCCGGCTACGGCGAGTACTTCATCCACCGCACGGGACACGGCATCGGCGTCACCACCCACGAACCGCCCTACATGGTCGAGGGCGAGGAGCAGCCCCTCGTGCCCGGCATGTGCTTCTCCGTGGAACCCGGCATCTACCTGCCCGGCCGCTTCGGTGTGCGCATCGAGGACATCGTGACCGTCACCGAGGACGGCGGGCGGCGCCTGAACACCACGCCCCGCGACCTGGTCATAGTGGGGTGACGCCTCCGATGCCCCCACCACGCCTCCCGAACGGCAACGGCGCGACCATGACCCAGGCACCCACCCCCACCGCGGACACCGTCCGCCGACTGGTCCGTTCCCTCCTGAAGGACGGCCGGGAGCCCGGGCGGGGCGCCGGCCCCGACGTCCGCCCCGCCGGCGAGGGCACCGCCACCTGGTGGGTCGGCACCCGCCACGTCCTGCGCCTCGCACCCGACCGCGAGGCCACCGTCCGCCAGCGCCGCGAACTGCGGCTGCGCGACCTGGTCCGCCCGCACGTGCCGGTGGCGGTGCCCGCCAGCGTCGCCGCCGGCGAGTGGGCGGCCGGGCTGGGCTTCACCCTGGACACCAAGGTGCCCGGCGGCTCGGGCGAACGCCACGACGTGTCCGCCGTCGGCGAGGCCGACCTGGCCGCACTGCTCACGGGCCTGCGCGAGGTGCCCGTCCGGCAGGCCGAGACCCTCGGCGTGCCGCGCGTGGCGCCGCGCTCCCTGGAGGCGCTGCGCCGGGCCGCCGTACGGGTCACCGAACTCCTCGCGGAAGCGGACGAGTTCGATGCCGCCCGTATGAACCAGCTCCCCCCGCCCGCCGCGCCGCAGCTCGCCGCCCAGCCGGGGTCGGCGGTCCTCACCCATCACGCCCTCACGCCCGCCCGCCTCGTCGTGAGCGCCGACGGGCGGGTGCGCGGCGTCCTCGGCTGGGGCGGCGCGGCGGTCGGCGACCCGGCCGAGGACATCGCGGGCCTGGCGCTCGCCGTCGGCTCACCCGCCGCCGTCCGCGCCGCCACCCTCGCCGGCTACGGTGCCCGCCCCTGCCTGCGCGGCCTGTGGCTGGCCCGCTGCGACACCGTCGCCCATCTCGCCGACGCCCTCACCAGCGGGGACGCCGAACGGCTCACCCGGCTGCGGACCCTGCTGCGGCACGCCTGGGAGCCGATCCTGCTGGAGCGTGTGACGGACCTGGGCACCGTGGACGAGACCCCGTAGCCGGCGACCCCCGGCACCTCACTCCTGCAACAGCACCACTCCCGACTCCCCGGGCAGCCGGACCACCCCGTCCGCCCCGGGCGTCTCGACCGGCTCCCACTCGGCCAGCACACGCGCGTGCGGCACGCCCAGCGGCAACTCGGCCGCGTCCCCGCCCAGGTTCACCGCCACCAGGACGTCGCCCCGCCGGAAGGCCAGCCAGCGCCGCTCCTCGTCGTAGGCGACCTTCGTGTCGGCGAGGTCGGGGTCGGTCAGGTCGGGCTGCTCGTGGCGCAGGGCGAGCAGCGTGCGGTACCAGGCCAGCACGCGCGCGTGGGGCTCGCGTTCCGGTTCGGACCAGTCGAGGCAGGAGCGGTCCCGGGTCGCCGGGTCCTGCGGGTCGGGAACGTCCTCCTCCCGCCAGCCGTGCGCCGCGAACTCCCGCCGCCTGCCCCGCCGTACGGCGTCGGCCAGCTCCGGGTCGGTGTGGTCGGTGAAGAACTGCCAGGGCGTGCCGGCCGCCCACTCCTCGCCCATGAACAGCATCGGCGTGAACGGCGCCGTCAGGACCAGGGTGGCCGCGCAGGCCAGCAGCCCGGGGGAGAGCAGGGCCGAAAGCCGGTCCCCCTGGGCGCGGTTGCCGACCTGGTCGTGCGTCTGGCTGTAGCCGAGCAGCCGGTGCCCGGCGACGCGCGTACGGTCCAGGGGGCGCCCGTGGTGGCGCTCGCGGAAGCTCGAGTACGTGCCGTCGTGGAACCAGCCGCCCGTCAGCGTCTTGGCGAGGCCGCCGAGGGACGCACGCGCGAAGTCGGCGTAGTAGCCCTGCGACTCGCCCGTCAGCGTGCTGTGCAGGGCGTGGTGGAAGTCGTCGTTCCACTGCGCGTGCAGACCGAGGCCGCCCTCGGTGCGGGCGATGATGAGCCGCGGGTCGTTCAGGTCCGACTCGGCGACCAGGAACAGCGGCCGCTCCACCTCGGCGGCCAGGGCGTCCACGGCCGTCGACAGCTCCTCCAGGAAGTGCAGCGCACGCGTGTCCACCAGGGCGTGCACCGCGTCCAGGCGCAGTCCGTCGAGCCGGTAGTCCCGCAGCCACGCCAGCGCGCTGCCGATCAGGAACGCCCGCACCTCGTCCGAGCCGGGCGCGTCCAGGTTGACCGCGGCGCCCCAGGGCGTGTGGTGGGTGTCCGTGAGGTACGGCCCGAAGACGGGCAGGTAGTTGCCGGACGGGCCGAAGTGGTTGTGCACCACGTCGAGCACCACGCCCAGGCCGAGGGCGTGCGCCCGGTCGACGAAGCGTTTCAGCGCCTCGGGCCCGCCGTACGGCTCGTGCACCGCCCACAGCGAGACGCCCTCGTAGCCCCAGCCGTGCGTGCCCGGGAACGGGCACAACGGCATCAGCTCCACATGCGTCACACCCAGTTCGGCGAGGTGCCCCAGACGCTCGGCCGCCGCGTCCAGGGTGCCCTCCGGGGTGTACGTGCCCACGTGCAGCTCGTACAGCACCGCCCCCGACAGCGGACGCCCCCGCCACGCCGAGCGCCACGCGTAGCGCTCGTGGTCGACGACCGCGCTCAGCCCGTCCGGGCCGTCCGGCTGCCGCCGCGAGCGCGGGTCGGGCAGCACCCGGCCGCCGTCCAGCGCGAAGCCGTACCGGGACCCCTCGTGCGCTTCCGCCTCACCCCACCACCATCCAGGCCGCTCCGGATCGCGCTCCAACCCGTGCGTGACGCCGTCGCACTGGAGCGTCACACGGCCGGCCTGCGGTGCCCACACCTCGAACTGCACGGACGGTTCCCCTTCGTCTGTTCACCGTGATGTAGCCCGTCCATGGTGCGTCAAACGAGATCAATCCGCCGGTGCATCCACCCTTTTGCGGCCGGTGTCGCCGGGCACGCGCGCGTGGCGGCCGTTCTCCCGTTTTCTGGACAGCCCGGCCGCGCTGTCCGACAATCACCGGTGTGACGTCGTCCTTCGAGTTCAACACGTACCCCGCGCGGCTCTCCGACGCGGAGCGCGACAGGGCGCTGAAGGTCCTCCGTGACGGCGTCGCCGCGGGCCGCCTGTCCCACGACACGTTCGTCCACCGCATGGAACTGGCGCTCGCCGCGCGCCGCCCGGACGAGCTCGCCGTGCTGACCGCCGACCTGCCCACCGAGAACCGGCTCTCCCGCGTGGTGTTCGGCACCGTCGAGGCGGTCTCCGGCTTCACCGTGCGGCTGCGCAGGGCCTGGCAGGCCGAGCGGCTGCCCAAGCTGCTCCTGCCCCACCCGTCGCACGGCCACCCGCTGCGCATAGGCCGCGACCCCGCCAGCGGACTGCGCCTCCACCACGAGACGGTCTCCCGCGTGCACGCCGAACTGCGCCACCAGGGCGGCATGTGGGTCCTGCGCGACCTCGGCTCCACCAACGGCACCACGGTCAACGGACGGCGGGTCGTCGGCGCGGCCCTCGTGCGCGAGGGTGACCAGGTGGGGTTCGGGCGGATGCTCTTCCGGCTGTCGGCCGGCTGACCGGAAACCGACCCGCGCCTCGGCCCCGGCCTGCGGCTTACCGGACGACCCCCACCGCGAGATGGCTCAAATGCCTTTGCCGTTCATGGTGTTGACGCAGCCGCGAAGTCGTGACTGACTGTGCGCACGTCATGTACTCCTGGTGAACCGACGGCACCGCACTTCGGGGAGGTGTGCCCTGCCGCCCCTGCAGCGCTACCCGACCGCCGACGAACTGGGCGCCCGGGCCGCCGACCGGGAGGCGCGGGCGCGGGCGCTACTGCGTCTTCGCGCGCGCGTGCAGCGCCGCCGCCACCACCGTGCGCGACTGGTGCTCGACCTGGTCCTCCAGCGGCACCCAGCGCGCGCGGAAACGCTCGGCGAAGGCGTCGCTCCAGGTCGCGACGAGTTCCTGCAGCTGCTTCGCCGCGGGTTCGTCGGTCCCGCGCAGCACCCGCAGCAGCATCGCCGCCGCCCGCAGCGGCACCCGTCGCGCGAACGCGTCCACACTGCCGACGTACGCCATGGTGCGGTCGGCGGGCGGCGTGTGCACCAGGTCGGCGGCCAGCCCCGGCACCAGCTCCAGACCCCACCGGGCCGCCCGCAGCAACGGCCCGTCCCGGTCCGCGAGCCGGGTCGGCACGCGGTCGAGCACGCGCGTCACCTCCAGCGCGTCACGCTGCAGCCGGCGCGCCAGCCGCCCGATCGCCGCCGCCGGAGCCGGATGCGGAGCCGGGTCGTCCACCAGGTCGCTCGCCCACATCGGGACCTCGACCACCGCGGTCAGACCGCCGTACCGGTGGGCGTGGAACCAGGTGCTGTGCCGCGCGTCGTCCGGCAGGCTCGGGTACGCCGGACCGATCCCCGGCGCCGGCATGACGTGCACCCCCGGCCCGGACGCGGGCCAGCCCGCGGCGTCCGAGGCGCCCGTCTCGACCGGGATGTGCAGCTCGGCCGCCGACTTGGCGAACGGCTCGGCGAGCCCGGGCACGTCCCTGGTGAGCTGCACCCAGCTGCCGCCCAGGTCCGTGCCGTGCAGGGTCACCTGGAGGTAGGGCCGCAGCTCGTCGATGACGCCGGTCAGGGCGCGGGTCTCGGGCGGCAGCCGGTCCGGCGGCAGCACGGAGGGGGCCCACTCGGGCTGCTCCGGGCCCGCGGGCCGGAAGAAGCCGAGGTGGTAGTCGTACAGGCTGCGGGGCGCCGGTGTGACGTGCAGGCTCGCCCCGTCCGGGTCCGCGCACAGCAGGAAGTGCCAGGAGATGCCGTCGCGCAGCTCGCGCTGCTCCAGCACCCGCCGGGCCACGGAGAGCAGGGTGCAGGACCCGGTCGGCTCGTTGGCGTGGGCGCCCGCGACCACCAGTACGGCACGGCGGGCCCGGCCCACGGACAGCAGTCGCAGTGGCCTGCCCGCCCGCGAGGCACCCACCTGCCGCAGGGTGCACACCCCGGGGCGCTGGGCGGCCAGTGCCCGGGCAGCGGCGGCCTGTTCGGTCACCGTCGGGTAGCGCAGCGCCGGCAGGACACTCACCCCCGTCACATCCGCCCGAGTTCGCCCTCGCAGTACCCCACGGCCGTGGGGCGGTGTCAAGGGCACCGCGGGGGAGGCTCCCGGGGGCGCCCGGCCCGGAGGCGGCACGACGGGTGCGACCTGCGTTCCGCGCCGGGGCGGCCGGAACACCCCCGCCCGTCCCGCCCGTGCCGGGGTGGCGTGGGGGTGGGCTGGGCGCAGTCGGAGGTGAGGGCGTGCGCCGGCGTCCCGCCCGTCCCGCCCGTCCCGCCCGTCCCGCCCGTCCCGCCCGTCCCGCCCGTCCCGCCCGTGCCGGGGTGGCGTGGGGGTGGGCTGGGCGCAGTCGGAGGTGAGGGCGTGTGCCGACGACGTCCCGCCCGTGCCGGGGTGGCGTGGGGGTGGGCTGGGCGCGGGCGGAGGTGAGGTCGTGTGCCGGCGTCCTGCCCGTCCCGCCCGTTCCGCCCGTGCCGGGGTGGCGTGGGGGTGGGCTGGGCGCGGGCGGAGGTGAGGGCGTGTGCCGGCGTCCTGCCCGTCCCGCCCGTTCCCGGGCGGGATGGGCCGGGTGGCGTGGGGGGACGTGAGGGCGCGTGCCGGCGTCCCAGGGGTGCCGGGCTCCGCCGTCCCCGGACCCGGCCTACCCGGCCGCGCACCCACCCAGGGTCCCGGGACGGCCCTCCGGCCGCCAGGCTCAGTCGCCCACCCGTTCCAGCAGAGCCACCGGCAGCGCCGCGAACAGCTCCGCCGCGTGCGCGTGCCCCGTGAACTCCCGGCCCGGCTCCAGCACGTCCGCCCAGCGCCCCGGCGGCAGGGCCAGGCGTGTGTCCCGCCAGCCCCCCGCCTCGGCGAGCCGCAGCGACAGGCGGGTCACGGCCGTCACCACCTCCGAGGAGCGGGCGAACGCCAGGCAGTGCCCGGCCGCCGGTCCCTGGGCCGGCAGCGGCTGGTACGTCGCGGTGTCGCCGAAGGCCCCCGGCCGGCGCGCCCGCAGCCCGAGCGCCGCCCGGGTCACCGTCGCCTTCGCCGCCGACAGGCCGCCCGACTCCTCCGGCGGGAAGCCCACCGCCCGCCGGTTGTCCGGGTCGACCAGGGCCCGCGCCTCGGCCTCCGTGCCCTGGTACACGTCCGGGACGCCCGGCATCGTCAGCTGCACCAGGGCCGTGCCCAGCACGTTGGCCCGGACGTACGGCTCAAGCGACTCGCGGAACGCGGCGATCCGCTCACCCGGCGCCCCGCACGGCCCGGCCGACACGAACCGCGCCACCGCCTCCTCGTACGCCGGCTCCTGCTCCGTCCAGCTCGTGTACATGCCCGCCTCGCGGACGTGCTTCAGCAGCGCTCCCCGCACCCGCTCCGCGTCCGCCGGGCCCAGCCCGAACACCGTCTGCCAGGCCGCCCACGCCAGCTGCCCGTCCGGCACGTCCTCGCGGGTGCCCGTCACCTCGGCGAGCACGTCCGCCCAGCGGTCCGGGCACTCGGTGAGCACGTGCAGGGCCGCCCGGACGTCGGCGCTGCGCTTGGTGTCGTGCGTCGAGGCGACGGTGCCGGTGCCCGGCCAGTCGCGCTGCACGCGCGCGCAGTACGCGTGGAACTCCTCCGGCGACCGCGCGGGGCCGCCCGGGTTCCCGCCCACCTCGGTCGCCGACAGCAGCGGCACGTAGCGGTAGAACGCGGTGTCCTCCACCGACTTCGCCCGCAGCGCCGAGGACGTCTGCGCGAACCGCGTGCGGAACTCCAGCTGCGCGGGCCCGTCGCCGTACCGCCCCAGCACCAGGTCCCGTACGACGTCCACCGCGCCGGCCTCCTCGGGCACGGCGAAGGCGAGCCGGGCCTCGGTCGCCGCCGCCTCGGTGACCACGGTCGCGGCGTCGGTGGACTCGTAGGGCCGGTAGACCTCCATGCGGACCAGGAGCTCCTCCAGCGCCGTGCGCAGCGCCCAGGGCGCCCGGTCGCGCAGGGCCGGTTCCGGCGAGGTCGCGCACAGCCGCGCCGCCACCCGCGTCAGCCGGTCGGTCTCGGCGGCCAGCTCGTGCGTGAGGACCTTGTACGCGGCGCGCCGGACCGTGGCCTCCCACTGCCCGCCCCGGTCCGTCTGCGGGGCCGCGAACCGCCGGTAGCGGTCCACGAGGTCCCCGAACCCGGCCGGGTCCGTGAAGACCCCGTCCACGTGCCGCAGGGCGTCGTAGCCGGTGGTGCCCGCGACGGGCCAGGAGGCCGGCAGGTGCTCGCCGTCGGCCAGGATCTTCTCCACGACCGTCCAGCGGCCGCCGCTCGCCTCGTGGAGCCGCCGCAGATAGCCGTCGGGGTCGGCGAGGCCGTCGGGGTGGTCGACGCGCAGCCCGTCGATCACGCCCTCGTGCAGCAGCTGGAGGATCTTGTCGTGGGTGGCCTCGAACACCTCGGGGTCCTCCACCCGCACCCCGATCAGCTCGGAGATGCTGAAGAAGCGCCGGTAGTTCAGCTCGGTGCGGGCCAGCCGCCACCACACCGGGCGGTACCACTGCGCGTCCAGCAGATGCGGCAGAGGCAGGTCCTCGGTGCCCTCGCGCAGCGGGAACGCGTGGTCGTAGTACCGCAGGACGTCCCCGTCGACCCGCAGCTCGTCCAGGACGTCGCCCAGCGGACCGCCGAGCACCGGCAGCAGCACCTGGCCGTCCTGGGCCTCCCAGTCGATGTCGAACCAGCGCGCGTACGGCGACTTCGGGCCCTCGCGCAGCGCCTCCCACAGGGCGCGGTTGTGCCGTGGGGACATGGCCATGTGGTTGGGGACGATGTCCACCACCAGACCGAGCCCGTGCTCGCGCGCGGCCCGCGCCAGCGCCCGCAGCCCCTCCTCGCCGCCCAGCTCCTCGCGCACCCGCGCGTGGTCGACCACGTCGTAGCCGTGCGTCGAGCCCGGCACCGCCTCCAGCACGGGGGACAGGTGCAGGTGCGAGACGCCGAGCGAGGCGAGGTACGGCACGGCGGCCGCGGCTGCTCCGAACGGGAAGTCGGGCTGCAGCTGCAGCCGGTACGTGACCGTGGGCACCACCGGGTCAGGTCGCTCAGATGTCATGCAGACGTACGTACCCGCCCCGCCGCCGTTCGTGCCCCGCACGGCCCCCCGGGTACGCCGCACATCGCCCGGACGGGTGCGTTCCGGACGCCGCGGCGCGGGATTCCGGGGGCCGCGCCGCCCGCGGCTCCCGGGGCGGTGCGTACCCCGGGGGGCCGGACTCCGGCCCCCCGGGCCCGCTGCCCCGACGAACCCCCTGGCCGCTACACCGGCCGCTGCAGCACCGTCAGGCTCCGGTCCGTGAGGGTCAGCCGGCTGCCGGCCTCCACCTTCGGGCCGGTGCCCGGTGGCACGCCGTCCTCGCGGGTCGTGTCGACGACGACCTGCCACTGCCGCCCGTGATCGACCGGGACCACGAACTCCAGCGGCTCGGGCGAGGCGTTGAACATCAGCAGGAACGAGTCGTCCGTGATGCGCTCCCCGCGCACGTCCGGCTCGGAGATGGCGTTGCCGTTGAGGAACACCGTCAGCGCCGACGCCTGCGCCGAGTCCCAGTCGCGCTGGGTCATCTCCCGGCCCTCCGGGGTGAACCAGGCGATGTCGGACAGATCGTCGTGCGTGCCCTCCACGGGCCGCCCGTGGAAGAAGCGTCGGCGGCGGAAGACAGGGTGGTCCCGGCGCAGCCACACCATCGCGCGCGTGAAGGCCAGCAGCTCCCGGCCGAGACCTCCCTTGCCCGCCTCGCCGTCGTCCCCGTCCTCGGCGCCGGCCTCGTCCGGCCACTCCACCCAGGCCAGCTCGTTGTCCTGGCAGTAGGCGTTGTTGTTGCCGCCCTGGGTGCGGGCGAACTCGTCGCCGTGGCTGAGCATGGGCACGCCCTGGGACAGCATCAGCGTCGCGATGAAGTTGCGCATCTGCCGGGCCCGGAGCCTGAGCACGCCCGGGTCGTCCGTGTCGCCCTCGGCGCCGCAGTTCCAGGACCGGTTGTGGCTCTCGCCGTCCCGGTTGTCCTCGCCGTTGGCCTCGTTGTGCTTGTCGTTGTAGGACACGAGGTCGTGCATCGTGAAGCCGTCGTGGCAGGTCACGAAGTTGATCGAGGCCAGCGGGCGCCGCCCGTCGCTCTGGTACAGGTCCGACGAGCCGGTGAGCCGTGACGCGAACTCCGCGAGGGTGCGCTGCTCGCCCCGCCACAGGTCCCGCACGGTGTCCCGGTACTTGCCGTTCCACTCCGTCCACAGCGGCGGGAAGTTGCCCACCTGGTAGCCGCCCTCGCCCACGTCCCACGGCTCGGCGATCAGCTTCACCTGGGACACGACCGGATCCTGCTGCACCAGGTCGAAGAACGACGACAGCCGGTCCACCTCGTGGAACTGCCGGGCCAGGGTCGCGGCCAGGTCGAAGCGGAACCCGTCGACGTGCATGTCCGTGACCCAGTACCGCAGCGAGTCCATGATCAGCTGGAGCACGTGCGGGGACCGCATGAGCAGGGAGTTCCCAGTCCCTGTCGTGTCCATGTAGTAGCGGGGGTCGTCCGTCAGCCGGTAGTAACGCTGGTTGTCCAGGCCCTTGAACGACAGGGTCGGGCCCAGGTGGTTGCCCTCGGCGGTGTGGTTGTAGACCACGTCGAGGATCACCTCGATCCCGGCCTCGTGCAGCGCCTTCACGGCCGACTTGAACTCCAGCACCTGCTGGCCCCGGTCGCCCCAGGACGCGTAGGCGTTGTGCGGGGCGAAGAAGCCGATGGTGTTGTAGCCCCAGTAGTTGTTCAGGCCCATGTCGACCAGGCGGTGGTCGTTCACGAACTGGTGCACCGGCATCAGCTCCAGGGCCGTCACCCCCAGCTCCGTGAGGTGCTCGATGATCGCCGGGTGCGCCAGGGCCGCGTAGGTGCCGCGCAGCTCCTCCGGCAGCCCCGGGTGGCGCATGGTGAGGCCCTTGACGTGGGCCTCGTAGAGCACCGTGTGGTGGTACTCGGTGCGCGGGCGCCGGTCGTCGCCCCAGTCGAAGTAGGGGTTGACCACGACGGACGTCATGGTGTGCGGCGCCGAGTCGAGATCGTTGCGCCGGTCGGGATCGTCGAAGTGGTAGCCGTAGACCTCCTCACCCCAGTGGATCGAGCCGCTGATCGCACGCGCGTACGGGTCGAGCAGCAGCTTCGCGGAGTTGCAGCGCACTCCGTGCTCCGGGGCGTACGGGCCGTGCACCCGGAACCCGTACCGCTGTCCCGGCATGATGCCCGGCACGTACGCGTGCCGCACGAACGCGTCGCTCTCCCGGAGCTCGATCGCGGTCTCCGAGCCGTCGTCGTGCAGCAGACACAGCTCTACTCGGTCCGCGGCTTCCGTGAAGACCGCGAAGTTGGTACCGGCGCCGTCGTACGTGGCACCGAGTGGATACGCCTCTCCAGGCCAGACCTGCATGGATACGACTCTTTCAGGTGTGCGGCGCCGGTGGGGACGCCTAGGTCCCGAGTCTCCCCGAAAGTGAGGGAACCTCCTATGACTTATCTCCCTCTCATCGAGTGACCAGTGCATACGCGGTATGCCGAATTTCTTGGGGCGAACACGTACTCCCGGGACAGCGGGGGAGCAGGGGGAACTCGTGCGCGACACAGTGCACCGCCACCTGGGCAAGGTGGTGGCCGGTACGGCCGTGGCGGTGACCGCCACGGCCCTGATGATGGGGATCACCCTCCCCGGTACGGCCGGGGCGGACGACACGGGGGCCCGGGCGGAGCCGTCCGCCCGTCAGCAGGCCGGACCGGGCCGGGCCGTGGCACCCGGGGTGGTGGAGGAGGCGCCGACCGAGGGGGAGAAGGGCACCGGGCGCGATCCGCTCACCGACGACGAGACGGAACGGGTGGCGAGGATCGCCCTCAGCCCGCAGCTCCTGCGGAGCAGCGAGGGCGTCGACGGGGGCCGGGGCCCGCAGCGCCTCGGCGTCGACCTCGCCGAACCGGAGGCCGGCGAGGCCGGGGACCCGGACGCGCCCCGGCGCGCCGACGTGACCTTCTACGACTACCGGGACGACACCCTCGTCACCCGGACGGTCGACCTCACCACGGGCAAGGTGGTGGCCACCGCCACCCGGCACGGCGTCCAGCCGCCGCTCAGCCGCGCCGAGAAGACCGAGGCGGCCCGGCTGCTCCTGGCCGACCCGCTCGGCGCCGGCCTGAAGGCCGACTACCGGGACGCCACCGGCAGGCAGCTCACCTCCCCGGACGGGCTCCGGCTCAGCGGCGCCGTCTACCGGGCCGCGCCGGGCGCCCAGCCCGCCGTCCTCGACGACTGCGGCGCGCACCGCTGCGTGCGGCTCTTCCCGAAGATCGAGAACGGGCCGTGGATCGACGCCCGGTCGCTGGTGATCGATCTCAGCGCCCGCAAGGTCGCCCGGCTCGACCGCTGACCCGCCGTCCTCGCTCATCCGTCCACCTCGCTCCTCCTGCAGGGAGTCATCTCGTCATGCCCGTGAACAGCAGAAGCAAGCCTCGCACCCGCGCCGTGGTGACAGGTCTCACCCTGGGCGCGCTGGCGGCCGTCGCCACGGCGGGCGCGGGCCCGGCCACCGCCCGCCCCGAGGCCGCCCCCGCGGCGGGAGCGGCCTACTGCGGCGCCGCCCACCGCATCGAGCGCAAGCTCCCCTCCGGCACCACCTGGAAGATGTGCTGGCGCTACGACGGCAAGGCCGGCCTCGTCCTGGAGGACGTCTCCTACCGGCCCAAGGGCGAGCCGAAGCCCGTCAAGATCCTCAACAGCGCCCGGCTCGGCCAGATCCACGTCCCCTACGACGACGGCAGCGTCGAGTTCGACGACCTCACCGGCTTCGACTTCGCCCAGGGCCTGATGAACCTCGCCCCCGGCGAGTGCCCCGGCGGCACCATCAAGACCGTCAAGGTCCCCGACTCCTGGAACGACGACCCGAACGTCAAGGGCCTGTGCACCACCACCCGCTCCCGCGGCCACGCCTACCGCATGCAGGGCGACACCGCGAACAAGGTCTACCAGGCCGAGGGCAGGGACCTGCTCGTCTACACGGTCAACCAGGTGGGCTGGTACGAGTACATGACCGAGTGGCGCTTCCAGGACGACGGCGTGATCACCATGAACGTCGGCGCCACCGGCAGCCTGTCCTACGACGACTACGACGCCGGCGACGGCCGCGGCTGGCCCATCGGCAAGGGCGCCGCCGCCAAGGCCACCAGCCACAGCCACAACGCCTTCTGGCGGCTCGACTTCGCCCTGGACGGCTCCACGAAGAACACCGTCGAGCAGTACGACTCCACCGTCAGCCCACCGGCCCGCGGCCGGCCCGCCCCCAGCACCAAGACCACCCGCACCCGGGTCACGAGGGAACTCGCCGGGGACAGCGAGAACTACCGCTGGTGGCGCGTGGTCAGCGCGGCCGGCCGGAACAAGGACGGACACGCGCGCTCCTACGAGATCGTCCCGGGGCCGACCACCAGGTACCCGGGCCGCGGCTTCACCCGGCACGACGTGTACTTCACGCGGTACGACCGGTGCGAGCTGTTCGCCAGCCACAACCCCGGACCCTGCGCGAGCGGCGCCGGCACCTCCGTCGACACGTGGGTGAACGGGCAGACCCTCGATCACCCGGTGGTCTGGATGAACATCGGCTTCCACCACATCGCCCGCGACGAGGACCAGCAGCCCATGCCCGTCCACTGGCAGGGCTTCTCCCTCGCGCCGCGCGACGTCACCGCCATGAATCCCCTCACTCCGGCCGAACTCGGCTGGCAGAACGGGCACTGGCAGCCACGGAGCTGAGAGCGATGCTGTCCATCCGGCTGCATGGCCGACCGCTCCCGGAGTACCCTTCCTTGATCGTTGGCAAGGGGAGTGCTCGGGGGAGCGGAAGGCGGTGCGCGGGTGGGCTCGGGAGGGCTGGAGTTGCCTCCTGGTGACGAGGGTCACGAGGGGAACTCCACAGACGTCCCGGCCGGAGCCGTGTCCCTGGCACGGCCGATGGACGCGTCGGGCTCGATCGGTCCGGAACTGGACTGGGACGCCGACTCCTGGCGCGAGGTGCGCACCCGCGCCCAGCGGGCCGGCCGGGCCTACATCTGGCTGAACCTGGTGGAACAGCGGCTGCGCGCCTGCGTCGCCGCCGTGCTGCGCCCCGTCTACGAACCCGTCCACGGCGACGACTGGGTGGTGGCCGCGGCCGGGCCGGCGGGCCAGGAGTGGGTGCAGCGCGCGGTGGCCGTGCGCGAGGTCAGCCGCCGCAAGGGCTACCTCCTGGACCCGGCCGACGACAACGTCCTGTCCTTCCTCACGCTGCCCCAGCTGCGCGAGCTGATGGTCCAGCACTGGCCCTGCTTCGAGCCGTACCTCGACGACCGGCGCGACGTCGAACTCGCCCTGGACGAGCTGGAGGTGACCCGCAACGTCGTCTCCCGCAACCGGGCCCTGTCCGAGGCCGTGCTGAACCAGGCCGAGCGGGCCTCGGCGCGGCTGCTGGAGATGCTCGGAGCCGGCGGCGACGTGCCGTCCGCCCGCCGGCTGCCCGTGGACGCGGTCGAGGACCTGGTCGGCGACCGGTACGCCGACGTGGTCGCCGTCCACCCGGACCGGGTCCGGCTGATGCGCCAGTTCCCGGCCGAGGACCTCTTCGGCGGGGCCCGCCGCCTCGACGCCATCGGCATCGGCCTCAACCTGCTCGTGCAGAACTTCTCCGGGCGCCGCCTCGTGCGGCTCGCCGAGTCCGGCTGCCGGGTCAGGCTGCTGTTCCTCAACCCCGCCTCCAGCGCGGTCAAACGGCGCGAGCGGGAGCTCGGCATCAAGCGCGGCGAGCTCAGCCGCTCCGTCGAGATGAACATCCTGCACATGCGCCGGGTCCGCGCCCGGCTGCGCGACCCGGACGCCTTCGAGATCCAGGTCTTCGACGAGACGCCCCGCTTCACGGCGTACCTGGTCGACGGCGACGGCGCCGACGGCATCGCGGTCGTGCAGAACTACCTGCGCCGGACCCGGGGCATGGAGGCACCGGTCCTCGTGCTGCGCAACGGGAGCAAGGTGGTCAAGTCGGGCGAGGTCGACGAAAGCGGCCTCTTCCCCACGTACCGCGAGGAGTTCGAGGTGATGTGGGCGGATTCGCGCCCGGTGTCGTGAAGTGCGCACCGTCGAGCGGTGGTTCACCGGCCGCCGCCGGGGACGAACGGAACGCGGACCTCTGGTTGTCAGTGGTGCGTGGGAAGGTGGATACCACTGGGGGACGCACCACAAGGAGGGGGACCGCCCATGGGCTGGCACCGGGAGCTGCTGATCGGCTTCGACCTGGAGACGACGGGCACGGATCCGCGCGAGGCGCGCATCGTCACAGGGGCCGTCGTCGAGGTCAGCGGCGGGGAGTCGATGGGGCGCCGGGAGTGGCTGGCCGACCCCGGGGTGCCGATCCCTGAGGACGCGGTGGCGGTGCACGGCATCAGCAACGAGCGGGCGGCGGCGGAGGGCGGACCGGCCGACCAGGTCGCGGACGCCCTCGCCGACGTGCTCACCACGTACTGGAAGGCGGGTGTGCCGGTCGTCGCCTACAACGCGACCTTCGACCTGACGCTCCTGACCGCCGAACTGCGGCGCCACGGCCTGCCGTCCCTGCGCGACCGCCTGGGCGGCGCCGACCCGGCCCCGGTCATCGACCCCTACACGATCGACCGCCGGGTCGACCGCTACCGCCGCGGCAAGCGCAACCTGGAAGCGGTCTGCGCCGAGTACGGCGTCGTCCTGGGCACCGCCCACGACGCCCTGGCCGACGCCCTCGCGGCGGCCCGCCTGGCCTGCGCGATAGCCGACCGCCACCCCAAGATCGCCGCCCTGGGCCCGGCCGCCCTGCACCGGAGCCAGATCGAGTGGTACGCGCAGTGGGCGGCGGACTTCCAGAGCTTCCTGCGCGGCAAGGGCGACGCGACGGCGCTGGTCGACGGGGCGTGGCCGTTGCGGGAGTGGGCGGACCAGAAGGTCTGACGGACCCGGGGGCCGGCCCCGCGGACCCGGCGCCGAGGGCGGGAGAGGCAGGCGTGCCGCCGGACAGGGACGACGTGACGTCCGCCGAGCGGCCCTCGTCCCCGGCGAGCACGGCACCTGCGCCCTCACGGTCGACCGTGCGGGCAGCCGCCCGCCCCGTATCGCGGTCTGCCGGTACGACCACGACCACGGCGACGACGGCGGCCGGCACGTGCTGCCCGACCGCCCCCACCCGGTCCTGCCGCAGGAGGCCCCTGACCCCGTCGGCGGGACCCCGCCCGTGCTGCTCCTAGGACGGTGATCAGGGCTGCATCCAGACACGGGCCGGGTGTCCCCGCTGCGGCGGGCCGGCGTCGTCGTCAGGCGGGCCGGTGGTCCCGGTCCGGCGGGGCCGGTATTCCCGGTCCGCGTAGCCGGTGGCCCCGGTCCGGCGGGCCGGTGTCGTCGTCTGGCGGGCCGGTGGCCCCGGTCCGGCGGGGCGGTGTCGTCTGGCGGCCCGGTGTCGCATCAGCCGGCTGAAGCGGTTCGTCGACAACGACACCCGCTATGAGCCGTTCCTCCGCCCGCCGCCCCGGCCGGGCCCGTCGGCCGCGGAGTTCCGGAGCAGCTGCCAGGGCACCGGGTGACCCCGGCCGGCATCGCCCGACGTGCGGCGCGGCCCGGCAAGGCCGTTCAGAACGGGTACCACCGCACCGTCTCGTCCCCCTCGCGCAGGGACGCCACGCGACGCCGGAATTCGGCCAGTGCCTGGGGGCGGCCCGGCGCGTGCTGGGCCACCCAGGCGCAACTGGCCGTCTCCCGCGCGCCGCGCAGCACGGAACAGCCCTCCCACTCCCGCACGTCCCAGCCGTAGGCGCGGGTGAACGACGCGTATGCCTCGTCCGGGAGGCCGTACCGGTCGTGGGACAGGGCCATGACCACGAGGTCGTGCTCGCGCAGGTCCGCCGACACCGTCTCCAGGTCGACCAGGACGGGGCCCCCGGGCCCGACATGCACGTTGCGCGGCAGCGCGTCCCCGTGGATGACGCCCGGCGGCAGATGCGGTGTCAGCGCCGCGGCCGCCGCGGCGAAACCGTCCCGGCGCTGCCGCAGGTACGCCGCGTCCGCCGGATCGATCGCCTCCCCCGCGAGCCGCAGCCACCGCTCCACGCCGCCCAGCAGGTCCCGCGCGGGCAGCTCGAACGGCGGCGCGGGTGTGGCGTGCACCAGCCGCAGCAGCGCGGCCAGATCCCGGGGCTCCGCGGGCCGCACGGCATCCGGCAGCCGGTGCCACACCGTCACCGGGTGCCCGTCCACCAGCAGCGCCTTCGGCTCGGCCGCCCGCACCGCCGGCACGCCCGCCTCGGCCAGCCACCCCGCCACGTCCAGTTCGCGACGGGCCCGGTCGAGGAGCTCGGCGTCCCGGCCGACCTTGACGACCAGGTCGCCGGCGGCGAACACCGCGTTCTCGCCCAGCGAGAGCAGCTGTGCCCCACCGGCGGCGCCGGGCAGCACTCCCGCCGCCGCCAGTACCTCCCGCGCCCGTGCCTCGTCCATCGTGCGCCTCCGTCGTCCGCGTTCGGGCCGTCGAGTCCCGGCCGTCCGCCGGCCAGTGTCGCATCGGTACAGGTGGGAGAGTGCGCGGGGTCCTGGCGCGGCACCGGTGGGTGTGTGCCGCCGCCGCGCACGGGGCTCACCCGAGGCGCTGGGGGCCGCCGGTTCCGGGCGGTGCGGCTCGGCTCGGTGGGCCGGGGCCGGGGCTGGGGCGGTGGCCGAGGCCGCGCGAGGCGCTGACCTCGCCGGACGCGGGAGCGCGCGGCAGAACGCAATATGAAGTTGCACGAGACGTATCGTCTCGCCTAGGGTCGCCGCATGACCAGCCGCGCCCACATCGCCATGTTCTCCATCGCCGCCCACGGCCACGTGAACCCCAGCCTGGAGGTGATCCGCGAGCTCGTCGCCCGCGGGCACCGCGTGACCTACGCGATCCCGCCGGTCTTCGGGGGGAAGGCCGCGGCCACCGGCGCCGAGGTGAAGCCCTGGAACTCGATCCTGCCCTCGCCCGACGACGACCCGGAGGCGTGGGGGAGCACGCTGCTGGACAACGTGGAGCCGTTCCTCGACGACGCCGTCCAGGCCCTCCCGCAGCTGATCGAGGCCTACGAGGGCGACGAGCCGGACCTCGTGCTGCACGACATCGCCTCCTACCCGGGCCGGGTGCTCGCCCACCGCTGGGGCGTGCCCGCGATCTCCCTGTCACCGGCCATGGTCGCCTGGGAGGGGTACGAGCAGGAGGTCGCCGAGCCCCTGTGGGAGGAGCCGAGGAAGACCGAGCGGGGCCGTGCCTACTACGCCCGCTTCGGGGCCTGGCTGGAGGAGAACGGGATCACCCTGCACCCCGACGTGTTCGCGGGCCGGCCGGACCGTTCCCTCGTGCTGATCCCCAAGGCGCTCCAGCCGCACGCGGACCGTGTCGACGAGAGCGTGTACTCCTTCGTCGGCACCTGCCAGGGTGACCGCACCGCCGAGGGCGGCTGGCAGCGGCCCGCCGGTGCCGGGAAGGTCGTCCTCGTCTCGCTCGGGTCGGCCTTCACCAAGCGGCCCGGCTTCTACCGGGAGTGTGTCAAGGCGTTCGGCGACCTGCCCGGCTGGCACCTGGTGCTCTCGATCGGCAAGCACGTCGACCCGGCCGAGATCGGCCCGGTCCCCGCCGGCGTCGAGGTCCGCGACTGGGTGCCGCAGCCGGCGGTCCTCCGGCAGGCCGACCTGTTCGTCACACACGCCGGCGCGGGCGGCAGCCAGGAGGGCCTCGTCACGGCCACGCCGATGATCGCCGTACCGCAGGCCGCCGACCAGTTCGCCAACGCGGCCCTGCTGGAAGCCCTCGGTGTCGCCCGGACGTTGAGCACCGAGGAGGCGACCGGCGAGGCCCTGCGCGAGGCGGCTCTCGCCCTCGTCGACGACCCCGAGGTCGCCCGCCGCCTGAAGGAGATCCAGACCCGGACGGCCCAGGAGGGCGGCACGCGCCGGGCGGCCGACCTCATCGAGGCGGAACTGGCCGCCCACCGCGCCCAGGGGTGAACGGCGCGTCGGCACGGGACGACGAGGCGGCCGACGGGCCCCGACGCGCCCGGAGCCGGCAGCGGTCGTCGGACCCTGAGGGGCTCGCCCTCGTCGTCCCGTGCCGTCGCGCCTCGCCTGGATCAGCACGTTCTCACCGGCCGTCTCGTCGATGCCGGCCTCCTCGACGATGCGGGCGGCGGTGTGCGTCTCGCCCTTCAGCCGGCCGCTGTCCTCGACGTCGACCCGGCCGGCCGCCGAGCCGAGCCCCATCGCCAGGACGACGAACAGCACCCAGATCCCGACGGCAGCCCATCGGTGCCGGGCGTTCCAGCCACCGGCCCGGGCGGCGAGACCCCGCACCCGTGGTTCTCCGTGACTCATGACGGGCTCGCCCCCTCGTGATGCCGCGACGACCCCCTGCCGTCCCCTTCCGTCTCGACGGTCAGGGCCCGGACAGGACCATCTCGTCGTGCTGCCCGGAGACGTGACGGGACCGGAACTCATCCGGTCGAAGCGCGCGCCCTCCCCACCGGGAAGGACCGGGACGCACCGTGGTCCCCTACACCTATCGGGTGGGACCCTGAGCTCCACGGTTGTGTGGATCCTGGGCAGAAGGTTGTGCACCACACCGACCGGTGAGTAACTTACGGGGCCGGGCAGCTGCCCGGCCGGCCGTCGTGCCCACCCCCACGGGGCACGACGGCCGTCTTATGGTGTGCGGATGACGACGTATGCGGCACTGCTGCGGGGTATCAACGCGGGCGGCAGCAGGAAGGTCCCCATGGCGGACCTGCGCGAGCTCCTCACCGGCCTCGGCTACGGCGACGTACGCACCTACCTGCAGAGCGGCCAGGCCGTGTTCTCCGGCGGCCGCGGCGACGTGGACGCACTGGCCGCCGAGATCGCCCGGGCCCTGGAGGAGCGCTTCGGTTTCGGCGCCGACGTGATCGTGCGCGACCACGCCTATCTGCGGGCGATCGCGGAGGCCTGCCCCTACCCGGCCGGCGAGCTGGAGCCCAGGCAGCTCCACGTCACCTACTTCTCCGCACCCGTCACCCCCGACCGCTTCGCGGAGATCGACCGGGCCGCCTACGCCCCCGAGGAGTTCAGCCTCGGCGACCGCGCCCTCTACCTGTACACCCCGAACGGCCTGGGCCGCTCCAGGCTGGCCGAACACCTCTCGAAACCCCGCATCACCAAGGGCGTCGTCGCCACGAGCCGCAACTGGAACACCGTCCTGAAGCTGGTGGAGCTGACCGGTGCGTGACCGTACCTCGGAGGTCGAGGCCGTCGTCGAACGCGAACTGGCCCTGCTCACCCCCAGGATCCGCGTCTCGCCCGAGCGGGTGGACGCGCTGCTGCACCCGGAGTTCCAGGAGTTCGGCGCCTCCGGGCGGCACTGGAGCCGGGCCGCCATCATCGCCTCCCTGGCCGCCACCACCGACCCGGAGGGCCGCCCGGTCGCCGTCTCCGCGCTGCGCGGCGTACAGCTCGCCCCCGACCTGGTCCACCTCAGCTACGACACCGAGTACGAGGGCAGCCGGGCACACCGCAGCTCGCTGTGGCGGCGGACCGAGTCCGGATGGCTGCTCTGGTTCCACCAGGCGACGCCGTTCAGCGAGCCGCGGGCCTGACCCGGCCGCGGGCGGGTCCGACGCGCCGGCCGCCGGATGAACGCCGCGGTCACCCCCTCCGTACCTACCCGGGGACGGCACGAGCACGGAGTCCCGCGAGAGGGATGGCACGGCCACCGGCAGGAGCCCGCAGCCATGACCGACACGCAGCTCGTCCAGGCCTGCGTGGTCCTTCGCCGCACCCCCGGGGCCGCGGCGGCCGCGGTCCGGCTGCGCGGTGTCGCCGGAGAGGCCATCCACCTGGTCGCCTCCGCGGCCGGCGGCCCCCCACTCGCCTTCGCCGTCAGCCACCTCCCGCCCGCCGGCCCCGACCTCGACGACCTGGACCGGCTGGAGTCCGCGGTCCGCTCCCACCACGCCGTGGTGGCCGCCGTGGTGGCCTCCGGCGCCGCCGTCCTCCCACTGCGCCTCGCCACCGTCCACCCCGACGAGGACAGCGCCCGGCGGGCCCTCGACACCCGCCGCGCCTCCTTCCTCTCCCTGCTGAACCGCCTCACGGGCCATGTCGAACTCGGCGTCAGGGTCTACGCCGCCCCGGACATCGCCCCACCCGCGGCGGACACCGACGACCCGGCCGCCGGCAGGGGCCGGGCCTGCCAGGTGATCCGCCGCCGCAGGCGGCGCCGGAACGAAGAGGCCTGGCGCACGCTCGCCCAGGCCGCGGCCCGCCTCACCGGGACCGCCGGCACCCTCGCCGTCGACCGCGTCGCCCACACCCTCGAACGCGGCGGCCTCACGGGCCCGGCTTCCGGCACCGGCACTCGGCAACGACGCCTACCTCGTCCGGCCGCGTCGGCGCCTTCCGCGCGGGCGTCCTGGCGGCCGCCGAGGACGTCCCCGGCCTCCGCGTGGAGATCACCGGGCCGTGGTCCCCGTACTCCTTCGCCCTCCAGCCGGATCCCCGCGAGGAACCGGCCGCGTGACCCCGTCCCCGGAGGGCCCGGCCGGATTCGCGGTCACGGCCTTCCTCAGGCGCTCACGGCCCTCGACAACGGCACCCGCGCCGCCTCGAACCGCTCCAGCACCACCCGCGCCACCTCGGGCGCCGGGCCCAGGACGTCCGCGAGGACGTCCGCCTCCGACGCGCCCCGGGCGATGCGGTCCGGGAGGAAGCCGGGGGCCAGGACGTAAGGCGCCACGGCGACCCGGGCGCAGCCGAGGGCGCGCAGTTCGCGCACCACGTCCCGCGTGCCCGGGAACCCCCCGGGACTGCCGGCGGAGGCGAACGCAGGCCGCACGGCGCACCAGCCGGTGTGCCGCCACTCCCGCGCGATATCTGCGATCACCGCGATCGCCTCCGGGTCGGTGGACCCCGCCGAGGCCAGGACGACCCCGGTCGAGGACTTGTCGGAGGGGGCCAGCCCCGCCTCGTGCAGGCGCCGTTCCAGGGCGCCGAGCAGCAGGGGAGAGGGGCCGAGGACGTCCGCCTGGTGGATGCGCAACCGCGGGGGCGCCTCCGCCAGCACCGCCGGGATGTCCGCCTTGGCGTGGAACGCCCGGGTCAGCAGCAGGGGAAGGGCGACCACGTCGCGGACGCCCTGAGCGGCCAGGGACTCCAGGACCCCCCGCACCGACGGCACGTTGAAGTCCAGGAAGCCCGTCTCCACCCGCAGACCGGGCCGCAGCCCACGCACCCGACGTGCCAGGGCCTGCACCGTAGCGGCGTGGCGCGGGTCGCGGCTGCCGTGGGCGATGACGAGGAGCACGGGCGGGGCGCTCATGGCACTCAGCCCTTCACCAGCAGACCGCGGCTGCGCAGCACCCACCGCTCCAGCGGACTGAAGATCAGCAGGTCGATGGCGATGCCGACGACGAGGATCAGCAGGATGGCCTCGAACACCATGGCCATGTCGCTGGCGTTGCGGCCGTTCTCCAGCAACTGGCCGAGGCCGACGCCGAGGTCGGGGAAGGAGGCGATGATCTCCGCGGCCATCAGGGAGCGCCAGGAGAAGGCCCAGCCCTGCTTCAGGCCCGCCACGTAACCGGGCAGGGCGGCGGGCAGCACGATGTGCCAGGTGCCCTTCAGTCCCGTCGCGCCCAGGGTGCGGCCCGCGCGCAGGAACAGCGGCGGCACCTGGTCGACGCCCGACACCAGGCCGTTGGCGATCGACGGCACCGCGCCGAGCAGGATCACCGCGTACATCATCGAGTTGTTCAGACCCAGCCAGATCACCGCCGGCGGCACCCAGGCGACCGAGGGAAGCGACTGCAGGCCGGACAGGATCGGGCCGATCGCCGCCCGCACGACCTTCACCCGGGCCACGATCAGCCCCAGCGGCGTGCCGATCAGCAGCGCGAGGCAGAAGCCGAGCAGGCCGCGCGAGACGCTGGTCCAGATGTAGCCGAGCAGTTCGCCCTGGAGCCACGCCGTGTGCACCACGGCCCAGACGTCCGACGGCGCGGGCAGCTTGGTCGGGTCGTCGACGATCCGGAACGAGACGAGGGCCTGCCACAGGGCCAGCACCAGCGCGACGGCGATCACGGGCGGCAGGATCTTCTCGGTGAAGGTCTGCCGGAACGGCGTACGGCTGGTCTGCACGGTCTCCAGCGCGTCGAGGCCCGCCTCCAGACCGGCGAGATCGCTGCCGTCCTTGGCGACGGTCGTCGTCGGATCAGTGCTGGCCATGACGGCGGATCTCCCCACGAAGCTCTTCGGTGATCTCGACGGACAGCTCCGCCACGGCGGTGTCCTCGATACGGCGCGGATGCGGGATGTCCACCCGCCACTCGCGGGCGATCCGCCCCGGCCGCGACGACAGCAGCACCACGCGCTGCGCGAGCCGCACCGCCTCGCGCACGTTGTGCGTGACGAACAGCACGGACAGCCGCGTCTCGCGCCAGATGCGGGTCAGTTCGTCGTGCAGCACGTCCCGGGTGATGGCGTCGAGCGCCGCGAACGGCTCGTCCATCAGCAGCAGTCTGCTCTCCTGGGCGAGCGCCCGGGCCAGCGCGACCCGCTGGCGCATACCGCCGGACAGCTCGTGCACCCGCTTGCCGTACGCGCCCTTCAGCCGCACCAGTTCGAGCAGTTCCTCGGCCCGGCCGCGCCGCTCGGCCTTCGCCACGCCCCGCAGCTTCAGGGCGAGTTCGACGTTCTTGCCCGCGGTCAGCCACGGGAACAGCGCGTGCTCCTGGAACATCAGTGCCGGACGGCCGTCCGTGGTGATCGCGCCGGTGGTCGGCCGGTCCAGGCCCGCCACCAGGTTGAGCAGCGTGGACTTGCCGCAGCCCGAGGCCCCCAGGAGGGTGACGAACTCGCCGGGCGCGACATCGAGGGTGATGTCGTCCAGGACGAGCTGCCGCCCCGCGGGTCCTGCGAACGACTTCGAGACGTGCTCGATCCGAGCGGCGTGGGTGGCCGTCTCGGTGCCGTCGGCGGCCTTGGCGAGGGTCGTGGCCATGGTCGTCACCTCCTGGGAACTCATCGGGATCGGGCTTGCTTCGCGCCGAGACCGGCGTCGTCGACCGTGGGCTCGCCGGCGGCCTCGAGGACCTTGTTCAGCGGGGCGAGGTCGTAGATGCCGGTCAGGTCCGGCTTCCGCAGCAGCCCCGCGCGGACCGCGTGCTCCGCCTCGGCGGTGAGGGTGGAGGCCAGCGGGTCGTCGGTGAAGCGGATCGACCTCCACGCCGGGTCGAGCACCTCGGCGGGCAGCGCCTTGCCGGAGTCCCGCTCCAGCCGCTCGTTCGCCACCCGCTTCGCCGCGTCCGGATGGGCGTTGATCCACTTGTTCGTCTCGACCGAGCCCTTCAGGACGGCTTCGACGACCTTGGGGTGCTTCTCGAGGAACTCCTGCCGCACGACGATGTTCGTGATCACGAACTTCCCGTCCGGCCACAGCGACGTCTCGTCGAGCAGCTCCTTGCCGCCTTCCGCGACCAGCTTCGACGCGGTCGGCTCCGGCACCCAGGCGCCGTCGACGGACCCGGACCGGAACGCGTCCGGGGTGACCTTGTTGTCGCTGCGGACGACCGTGACGTCACCCCGGCCGCTCTGCGGGTCGACCTTCCAGCCCTGCTCCGCGGCCCAGTTGAGGAACGCCACGTCCTGGGTGTTGCCGAGCTGCGGGGTCGCGATCCGCTTGCCCCGCACGTCCTGGAGCGACCTGATCTTCTCCGGGTTCACCACGAGCTTCACGCCGCCGGAGGCCGAACCGCCGATGATGCGCAGGTTGCTGCCCTGGGACTTGACGTAGCCGTTGATCGCCGGGGACGGGCCGATCCAGCCGATGTCCAGGGAACCGGAGTTGAGCGCCTCGATCGCGGAGGGTCCGGCGTTGAAGACGGCCGGCGCGGCCCGGGTGGCGCCGAGCTCCTTCTGGAAGAAGCCCTTCTCCATGCCCACCAGCGCGGTGCCGTGGGTGAGGTTGCGGAAGTAGCCGATCCTGACGCTGTCGAGACCCTCGATCTTCTGCGCCCCGGCGGCGATCCGGGCGGCCCCGTCGTCCTTGGCCTGGGAACCGTAGCCGCACGCCGCGAGCGTGAGCAGCGGGAGTGCGGCCAGGAGCGCGAGGCCGCGGCGCAGGGCGGATGAAGCAGGCACGGAAGGTGGTCCTCTCACGGGCCCGGCGGTCGCGGTCCGGTCAGGTCGCGGCCGGGTGATCGGCGGGTTTTCGTCTACGGCGGTGGGGGCTGCGGGCGCGCGGGCAGTGCGCGGACGTCAGCGCGCACATCGCGCCACTCCGCCCTGCCCGCTCCCGAGAGCACCTCCCCCGGACTTCGTCCGGGGGGACCCCCAGCCGGCGCGGCCGCCCTTCTTCACGAACATCGGGTAAGAGCCGGTGGGGGTCATGTCAGAAGTCCCACCCGTCGTCCTCGGCCTCGTCCTTGACGGGCTCCGGGGCGGCGAAGGACTCGCCGACCATGCCGGCGGTCAGGGTGGTGCCGTCGTTCGGGTCGATCAGGATGAACGAGCCCGTGCGCCGCGAGTCGGCGTAGGAGTCGACCGGCAGCGGCTCGGCGGTGCGCACCTTCACCCGGCCGATGTCGTTGGCGACGAGCTGCCCCGGGTGCGGGTGCAGAGACAGGTCGTCGAGCGTGAGGCGGGACGGGATGTCCTTGACGATCGCCTTGACCGTGCGCGTGCCGTGCTTGAGCAGCACCCGGTGCCCGACGGTCAGCGGGGCGTCCGCGACATGGCAGACGGTCGCCTCGATGTCCTGCGTGGTGGCCGGGGCGTCCTTGCTCGGCACGATCAGGTCGCCGCGCGAGATGTCGATGTCGTCCTCCAGCAGGAGCGTCACCGACTGCGTCGTCCAGGCGACGTCGACCGGCTCGCCCAGCAGGTCGATGCCGGAGATCCTGGAGGCGCGGCCCGAGGGCAGCACCGTGACGGCCTCGCCGACGCGGAACGAACCGGCCGCGATCTGGCCGGCGTACCCCCGGTAGTCGGGGTGCTCCGCGCTCTGCGGCCGGATCACGTACTGCACGGGCAGCCGGGCGTGGCAGTGGCTCAGGTCGTGGCTGACCGGCACTGTCTCCAGGTGCTCCAGCACCGTCGGGCCGCCGTACCAGTCCATGTTCGCGCTCGGCTCCACCACGTTGTCGCCGACCAGCGCCGAGATCGGGATGGCGGTGACCTCGGGGACGCCCAGCTCGGTGGCGTACGCCGTGAACTCCTCGGCGATGCGGGCGAACACCTTCTCGTCGTAGGCGGCGAGGTCCATCTTGTTCACCGCGAGGACCACGTGCGGCACCCGCAGCAGGGCGGCGATGGCCGCGTGCCGGCGGGTCTGCTCGACGACGCCGTTGCGGGCGTCGACCAGGATGACCGTCAGCTCGGCCGTGGAGGCACCGGTGACCATGTTGCGCGTGTACTGCACGTGGCCGGGGGTGTCGGCGAGGATGAACCGCCGCCGGGACGTGGCGAAGTAGCGGTAGGCCACGTCGATGGTGATGCCCTGCTCCCGCTCGGCGCGCAGGCCGTCCGTCAGCAGCGCGAGGTCCGGCGCCTCCTGGCCCCGGCTCGCGGAGACGCGCTCGACGGCCTCCAGCTGGTCGGTGAGGACCGACTTGGAGTCGTGCAGCAGCCGGCCCACCAGGGTGGACTTGCCGTCGTCGACGGAGCCGGCGGTGGCGAACCGCAGCAGGGTGGTGGCCGAGAGCTCCTCGGTCGTGATCGTGCTCATCTCTAGAAGTACCCCTCGCGCTTGCGGTCTTCCATCGCGGCCTCGGACATCTTGTCGTCGGCGCGGGTGGCGCCGCGCTCGGTGAGCCGGGAGGCGGCGATCTCCACGATCACCTTCTCGATGGTGTCGGCGTCGGAGTCCACCGCGCCGGTGCAGGACATGTCACCCACGGTCCGGTAGCGCACGAGCCGCTTCTCGACGGTCTCGCCGTCCTTCGGCCCGCCCCACTCGCCGGCCGTCAGCCACATGCCGGCCCGCCGGAACACCTCGCGCTCGTGCGCGTAGTAGATCTCCGGCAGGTCGATGCCCTCGCGGGCGATGTACTGCCACACGTCCAGCTCGGTCCAGTTGGACAGCGGGAACACGCGGACGTGCTCGCCGGGCGCGTGGCGGCCGTTGTACAGGTTCCACAGCTCGGGGCGCTGGCGGCGCGGGTCCCACTGGGAGAACTCGTCGCGCAGCGAGAACACCCGCTCCTTGGCCCGGGCCTTCTCCTCGTCCCGGCGCCCGCCGCCGAAGACCGCGTCGAACTTCTCGGCCTGGATCCTCTCGGTGAGCGGCAGCGTCTGCAGCGGGTTGCGGGTGCCGTCCGGGCGCTCCTTGAGCACACCGCGGTCGATGTAGTCCTGCACGGAGGCGACGTGCAGCCGCAACCCGTGCTCGGCGACGGTGCGGTCGCGGTAGTCGAGGACCTCGGGGAAGTTGTGCCCGGTGTCCACGTGCAGCAGCGAGAACGGCACCGCCGCCGGGCGGAACGCCTTCAGCGCCAGGTGCAGCATGACGATGGAGTCCTTGCCGCCGGAGAAGAGGATCACCGGCCGCTCGAACTCGCCCGCCACCTCGCGGAAGATGTGCACCGCCTCGGACTCGAGGGCGTCGAGGTGCGACAGTGCGTACGGGCTGCCGGTCTCCTCGGACACGGTGGCGACGGTCGTCATGCCAGTCCCCTTTCGGTCAGCAGGGCGTACACGGACGCCGCGGACTCCTGCACGGTCTGGTGCTGCGACTCGATGCGCAGGTCGGGCGACGCGGGCGCCTCGTACGGGTCGTCGACGCCGGTGAGCCCGGTGAGCTCGCCCGCGGCCTGCTGGGCGTACAGGCCCTTGACGTCGCGCTCACTGCACACCTCGACCGGGGTCGCCACGTGCACCTCGACGTACGCCGTGCCGTTCGCCTGGTGCCGCTTGCGGACCGCCTCGCGGCTGTCCTGGTAGGGCGCGATCACCGGGACGAGCGCCAGGACGCCGTTGCGGGCGAGCAGTTCGGCGACGAAGCCGATGCGCTGCACGTTGGTGTGCCGGTCCTCGCGGCTGAAGCCGAGGCCCGCCGAGATGAACTCGCGGATCTCGTCGCCGTCGAGCACCTCGACGCGGTGGCCCCGCTCGCGCAGCCGGCCGGCCAGCTCGTGGGCGATGGTGGTCTTGCCGGCACTCGGCAGACCCGTGAGCCAGACGGTGGCTCCGGTCGTCACGTCGGTCTCCTGGGTCGTCTGGGTCGTCTGAGTCGTCGTCATCCGTGCAGCCCGCACTCGGTCTTGGCCCGGCCCGCCCAGCGGCCGGCCCGGGCGTCCTCGCCCTGAAGGACCCGGCGGGTGCAGGGGGCGCAGCCGACGGAGGCGTAGCCGTCCATGAGCAGCGGGTTGGTCAGCACGCCGTGCTCGGTGACGTAGGCGTCCACGTCGTCCTGGGTCCAGCGGGCGATCGGGGAGATCTTGACCTTCCGCCGCTTCTCGTCCCAGCCGACCACCGGGGTGTTCGCCCGGGTCGGGGACTCGTCGCGGCGCAGCCCGGTCGCCCAGGCCTGGTAGCCCTTCAGGCCCTCCTCCAGCGGCCGGACCTTGCGCAGCTTGCAGCACAGGTCGGGGTCGCGGTCGTGCAGCTTCGGCCCGTACTCCGCGTCCTGCCCGGCGACGCTCTGAGGCGGCGTGAGCGTGATGACGTTGACGTCCATCACGGCGTCGACCGCGTCCCGCGTGCCGATGGTCTCCTCGAAGTGGTAGCCGGTGTCGAGGAAGACCACGTCGACGCCGGGCATCGCGCGGGAGGCGAGGTGGGCTACCACCGCGTCCTCCATCGAGGAGGTCACGCAGAACCGCTTGCCGAACGTCCCGGCCGCCCACTGGAGGATCTCCAGCGCGGAGGCGTCCTCCAGATCGCGGCCCGCCTGCTCGGCGAGTGCCTTCAACTCCTCAGCCGTGCGCTTCTGCTGAACGGCTGTCATATCCCCGCCCCTTTCGCGTCCGGTCGCTTCAGCCCCTGGGACAGCAGCCCGAGGAACTTCAGCCGGAAGGCCCGGCTGCACGCCGCGCATTCCCACGCGCCGTGCCCCTCCTCGTTCGGCCGCAGGTCCTCGTCCCCGCAGTAGGGGCAGTAGAACGGGGTCATCCGCTCGCTCACGACAGGGCCTCCTCGCCGGCCCGGGCCGTCCAGGCGGCGAACCGCTCGCCGTCCGCGCGTTCGGCCACGAACCGCTTCAGCACGCGCTCGATGTAGTCCGGCAGCTCGTCGGAGGTGACCTTCAGGCCGCGCACCTTGCGGCCGAAGCCGGCCTCCAGGCCGAGCGCGCCGCCCAGGTGCACCTGGTAGCCCTCGACCTGCTCGCCCTGGTCGTTCAGCACCAGCTGGCCCTTGAGGCCGATGTCCGCGACCTGGATACGGGCGCAGGCGTTCGGGCAGCCGTTGAGGTTGATGGTGATCGGCTCGTCGAACTCCGGCAGGCGGCGCTCCAGTTCGTCGATGAGCTGCGCACCGCGCTGCTTGGTCTCGACGATGGCGAGCTTGCAGAACTCGATGCCGGTGCAGGCCATGGTGCCGCGCCGGAACGTGGAGGGCCGGGCGGTCAGGTCGAGCGCCTCCAGGCCCTCCACCAGCGACTCGACCTGGGCCTCCTCGACGTCGAGGACGATCATCTTCTGCTCGACGGTGGTACGCACCCGGCCCGAGCCGTGCGCCTCGGCCAGGTCGGCGATCTTCGTGAGCGTCGAGCCGTCCACGCGCCCCACGCGCGGGGCGAAGCCGACGTAGAACCGGCCGTCCTTCTGCCGGTGCACACCGATGTGGTCGCGCCACTGCCGGGACGGCTGCTCCGGGGCGGGCCCGTCGGTCAGCCGGCGCTTCAGGTACTCGTCCTCCAGCACCTGGCGGAACTTCTCCGCGCCCCAGTCGGCCACGAGGAACTTCAGCCGGGCGCGGTTGCGCAGCCGGCGGTAGCCGTAGTCGCGGAAGATGGAGATGACGCCCTCGTAGACGTCCGGGACGTCGTCGATCGACACCCAGGTGCCCAGACGCACGCCCAGCTTGGGGTTGGTGGACAGGCCGCCGCCGACCCACACGTCGAAGCCGGGGCCGTGCTCGGGGTGGCGGACGCCGACGAACGCCACGTCGTTGATCTCGTGCACCACGTCCAGCAGCGGCGAGCCCGAGATGGCCGTCTTGAACTTGCGGGGGAGGTTCGAGTACGCCGGGTTGTTCAGCACCCGGCGCTTCATCTCCTCCAGGGCCGGGGTGGCGTCGATGATCTCGTCCTCGGCGATGCCCGCCACGGGGGAGCCGATCATCACGCGCGGGGTGTCGCCGCAGGCGGTGACGGTGGACAGGCCCACGGCCTCCAGCCGGTTCCAGATCTCGGGCACGTCCTCGATGCGGATCCAGTGGTACTGGACGTTCTGCCGGTCGGTGATGTCCGCCGTGCCGCGCGCGAACTCCTGCGAGACCTCGCCGACGACCCGCAGCTGACGCGTGGTCAGCGCCCCGCCGTCGATACGGACGCGCAGCATGAAGAACTCGTCGTCCAGCTCCTCCGGCTCCAGGATCGCCGTCTTGCCGCCGTCGATCCCGGGCTTGCGCTGGGTGTAGAGGCCCCACCAGCGCATCCGGCCGCGCAGGTCGTTCGGGTCGATCGAGTCGAAGCCGCGCTTGGAGTAGATCGTCTCAATGCGTGTCCGCACATTGAGACCGTCGTCGTCCTTCTTGAACTGCTCGTTGCCGTTCAGCGGGGTGAAGTGCCCCGCGGCCCACTGGCCTTCACCGCGGTGACGGCTCACCTTGCGGCGGGGAGTCGCGGCGGCAGGCTTCGGCGGGGTGGCGGCCATGGTGGATACGTCCTTCGGACAGGCGGGAATGCGGCTCTGACCTGCGCGTGTGCGCACGGGAAAACATGTGCGCGTCATCGCGCGGGCAAGGAAGCGAGAAAGAGGATGTCGGGCGGGCGCTGAGTGCTCTCAGTGCGCCGGACAGATGGCGCTGGACATGCGGCCGAGGTCGACGTGGCGTCGACTCACCAGGGCGATTCCAGTTCCAGACATGACGGAAGCGTGGCACGGCGATCTGGACACAGTCCAGCTTAATCCAAAACGTGGACACCCTTGTCTCGCACTGTGAGACAGGGGTGTCCTTGGTCACATCGGGTCGTCCGGAGGTGTCCGGGCAGGTCAGGCAGGGAATGCCCCAGGCCACGGTCCCGGAGTGGCGACGTCCGCTTCCTCTTCGACCTTGGTGTCGAACAGCGTGAAGCCGCGCCGCCGGTAGTTCTCCATCGCGTGCTCGCCGTCCCTGCTGCAGGTGTGCAGCCAGACCCGCTTGGTCGGGCTCAGCCCCGCCCACCGGTCCGCGAGGTCCCAGGCCCGGGCGGCGCCGTACGAGAGCAGGTGCCCGCCGATGCGCCGGCCCCGGAAGGCGGGGAGCAGCCCGAAGTAGACGATCTCCACGACCGCGTCGTCCTGCGCCTCCAGCTCCACGTACCCCGCGGGCGTGCCCCGGTCGTAGGCCACCCACGTCTCCACCGCGGGCCGCTCCAGGTGCTCCTGCCAGCGGGCGTACGGCCAGCTCAGCCGGTCCGTCCAGCGGATGTCGCCGCCCACCGAGGCGTACAGGAACCGGCTGAACTCGGGCGAGGGGACCTCGGAGCGGACGATGCGGACGTCTCCGCCCGGCGCGGCGGCCGGCAGAAGGTCGGTCGGAGCGGTCTGCTCCAGGGACCAGGTGGTCACGGCGATGGTGGTCATGCGGGCCAGAAAACCACCGTGCCCGCGCATCTGTCGATCGGCCCCGGTGCTCGTTGGCCCCTCGCGCGGAGCCGGCCGTCCCGGCGCGCCGCCGTCAGGTCAGTCCAGCGCCCGGTCGATCGACGTCAGCGGCAGCGCGAACAGCATCCGCCCGGACTGGGACCAGACCTCCCCGGTCTCCTCCCAGTAGGACAGCGACCCCGGCCGGGTGCTCCAGCAGTGCCGGTTCCCGTCCGTGCCGCACTCGGTCGCCCGCGCGCCCTCGGCGTCCTGGCGCCACAGCGTCCCCTGCCCGTCCGGATCGTCCGCCGGGCGGTTCAGGTACCAGCCCGAGCCGTGCGCCAGCACGCCCCGCACGTCGGCCGTCTTCGTCTCGTACGCCTCGGCCGGCTCCGCCCGTCCCGCGGAGTCGGTGGCCAGCAGACCGGTCCGGTCCGGGTCGCGGCTCAGCGGGTAGCGCCACAGCCGGGTGCTCCGGTCACGGTCCGCCGGCACCCACTCGCCCGCCACCAGACTGTCCGGCGAGGTGCTGCGGTCCAGGGAGACGGTGGCCGGGCGCGCCTCGTCCGCGCGGCCGGGCAGGGTGTAGGAGCCTACGGCGGGCAGGACGAACCGGGAGCCGTGCGCCGCCCAGCCGCCCCGGACCCGGCCGATCGCGCCGGAGTCGACGGTGGCGCGCTGGATGCGGTCCAGGTCGTACACGTACAGCGCTTCCCGGTCGCCGTCGCTGGTCGTCACCAGCAGCTTGTCCTGGTACCAGATCATCCCGGACAGCGGGGAGGACAGCCCCCGGTAGTCCCGCCCGCCGTCCACCGGGACGGCCAGCAGGGCCCAGGTGTAGCGCAGCCGGGCGGAGTCGTTCGCGTCGACGAAGGCGACCCGGGCGAGTCCCCGCTCCGGGGCCGGGCCGTCGAGGGAGCCGCCCGCGGCGCCGCGGGTCCAGCCGGAGAGGATCACACGGTTGCCGCCCCAGCGTCCGTCGTCGTCCGCGTCACCGGAGGTGGTGACCGCGCCGGGCCGCCAGCCCCGGGTGTCGGAACCGGCGAAGCAGTACGCGCGCGTGGCAGCCGGTTCCACCGGAAGATCGCGCTTCTCGGCGGCGGTGCAGTCGGACGCGCTGCGCACCGGCAGGTCGGCGCCGTCCAGCACCGCCGAGACCCCGACGGGCCGGCCCATCTCCGAGGCGAGCCGGTCCAGCCACGCCTCGGGCACCCGGCGCTCGGCCAACGGCAGCCGCCCGGCCTCGGTGGACACGCCGACCGGCGTCAGCGCGCCGGGGGCGTCGGGGGCGGTGGCCTGCGAGGCGCTGATCATGGTGGCGGCGGCGGTGAGGGCGAGGGCCGTCCCGGCCAGGGTCGCGCGCAGCGCCCTGCCCCGTCTGCGCCGCCGGTGTCTGCCGCGATGCTTCATAACGTCCTCCCCAGGCGGACCAACTGCGCCTTCCGATCCGTACGTTGACGGAGGAGCAGGTGGGGTGGCCCGTACCGCATGCTACGGCAGGTGAGGGGGCCCGCGGACGAAGAACCTGCAACTATGCGAAAGACGCACCCCGGAGGGCGGCTCACGCTGCACGCCGAGTGAGCCTCAGGCCCCCGGTGCGCAGGCGCGCCGTCCGCTCACCGAGGGCGCGGCCGAGTGGGGCAGCAGATCACGCGGGTCCTCCGGCAGCACCACCTCGACCTCGGCGTCCTCGGCGAACCGGTACGGCCGGTGCTCCAGGAACGCCCCCAGGTACCGACGGACCCGCGACATCTCGGCCCGCACCGTCACCGTGCGGGCCGGGTCCCCGAAGACGTCCTCCGCCAGGCCCGAGGCGCTGCGCCCGGCCCGGTGGACGGCGAGGAGGTACAGCAGCTCCGCGTGCCGCGGGCTCAGCTCATGGCTCCAGGAGCCCGCCGCCCCGGTCACCTCCAGCGACCAGCGGCGCGGCTGACCGAGGTCCAGCACGATCCTCGTCCTGCCGCGCGGCGCCGGCTCGTCGCCGGTCACCCGCAGCAGCCAGCCCTCGGCCAGCGGCTCCACCGCGCACAGCCCGAGCGACGGCAGCCGGCGCGGGCCCGCGGACAGCGACTTCGGCAGGAACACGCGCCGCAGGTACGGCATCCCGCTCACCGCGGCGGTCCATCCGTCCACGTCGACGGCCAGCGCACGCCCGCCGAGCCGCGCCAGCACCGGCGCCGCGACCGCGCGCAGCCGCTCCAGCGTCTCCGCGTGCATCTCCCGCAGCCGCGCCTCGGCGAGCTTCGCCACCGACTCGACCCAGGCCAGCGTGGCCGGATGCATCGTCTCCAGTGGCCCGCTGACGTCCACCACGCCGAGCAGCCGGCCGTCGCGCGGGTCCGTCAGGGGAGCGCCGGCGCACGTCCACCCCGACTGGGAGCGCACGAAGTGCTCGGAGGCGAAGACCTGCACGGGACGGCGCACCACCGCCGGGGTGCCGAGGCCGTTGGTGCCGACGACGTTCTCCCGCCAGTCCGCGCCCGGTTCCAAGCCCAGCCCGTCTGCCCTGCGCAGCACCGGCGGGCTGCCCTCGCGCCACAGCACCCGGCCGTCCTCGTCGGCGACGACCATGATGTGGTGGGCGATGTCCGCCGCCGCCAGCAGCCCCTCCCGCAGCTCCGGCAGCACGTGCCGCAGCGCCGACTGCTCGCGCCGCCGCTGCACCTCCTCGCGGGGGAGCGGATCCGCCCGCACGTCGTGGTCCGGGTCGACGCCGCTGCGGAGCATGCGGTCCCAGGACTGCTCGATCACGGGGCGCGGCGGCACGGGCGAGCGCTGCCCGGAGAGCCGGGCGGAGCGGATCTCGCTGAGGACGCGGGCCGCGCGCACGGTGTCCACGGCGGCCAGCTGCGTGACGTCCATGCGCGTGCGCCCCCCGGAGTCGCTTTCTGACTGCGTGTCTCATAACCGTGTGTCTCATAGTGCCGTCTGCCCCCGCCGGGCGCGCACAGTCCGCACACAGTCAGCAGCAAGTTGCAACCCCCTGCAACCCTGGTGGACGGCCCGGCCGTGTTCGAAGCTTGAGCCGCGCCGTCCCGAGCGGCGTTCAGCCGCTCGAACGGGCCGGACGGCGGGGGTGGTGCCGTGTCGGCGCAGCACCACCCCCGCTCCCGCCTTCCCGGAACAGGACCCCGACCAGGGTGCCGGGTCAGGACACCGGCCGGGCGCGCTCCACCACCGACTGCAGATCCAGGGTGTGCGGCAGCGTCCCGAAGGCCGCGCCCCCGTCACCGCCCAGCCGTGCCGCGCAGAACGCGTCGGCGACCTGCGGTGGCGCGAACCGCACCAGCAGCGACCCCTGCAGCACGAGCGCCAGCCGCTCCGCCAGCCGCCGAGCCCGGCCCTCCGCACCCTCCAGGTCGGCCAGTTCGGTCAGCAGGTTCTTGATCGCCCCGTCGAGCCGGTGATCCGCGCCCCGCGCCTGCCCGACCTCCCGCAGATACGCGTCCAGCGCCCCCGGCTCCCGCTGCAGCGCCCGCAGCACGTCGAGCGCCTGGACGTTGCCCGCGCCCTCCCAGACAGAGTTCAGGGGCGACTCCCGCACCAGCCGGGGCATCCCGGACTCCTCGACGTACCCGTTGCCGCCCAGGCACTCCGCCGCCTCCACCGTGACCGCCGGGCACCGCTTGGTCACCCAGTACTTGGCGGCCGGCACCGCGATCCGCAGCAGCGCCCGCTCCTGCTCGCCGCCGTCGTCGCAGGCGGCCGCGAGCCGGAGCCCCAGGGCCGTCGCCGCCTCCGACTCCAGCGCGAGGTCGGCCAGGACGTTGCGCATCAGCGGCTTGTCGGCGAGCTTCCCGCCGAACGCCTCCCGGTGCGTGCAGTGGTGCACCGCCTGCGCCACGGCCTGCCGCATCAGCCCCGCCGAGCCCAGCACGCAGTCCAGCCGGGTCGCGGCCACCATCTCGATGATGGTGCGCACCCCGCGCCCCTCCTCGCCGACCCGGCGGGCCCACGTCCCGTCGAACTCGACCTCGGCGGATGCGTTCGACCGGTTGCCCAGCTTGTCCTTCAGCCGCTGGATCAGGAACACGTTGCGCGTGCCGTCCTCGAGGACGCGCGGCACCAGGAAGCAGGTCAGCCCGCCCGGGGCCTGCGCCAGCACCAGGAAGCCGTCGGACATCGGCGCCGAGCAGAACCACTTGTGCCCGGTCAGCTCGTACGTCCCGTCCTCGGCGAGCGGCCGTGCGGCCGTCGTGTTGGCCCGGACGTCGCTGCCGCCCTGCTTCTCCGTCATGCCCATCCCGAACAGCGCCCCGGCCTTGAGGCGGGCGGGGCGCAGCTCGCGGTCGTAGACCATGGAGGTCAGCCGCGGCTCCCACTCGGCGGCCAGGGCCGGGTCGGTGCGCAGGGCCGGGACCGCCGCGTGCGTCATCGACAGCGGGCAGCCGTTGCCGGCCTCGACCTGCGTCCACACCACGAACGCCGCCGCCCGGCGCAGATGCCCGGCCGGCCGGCCCCAGGCAGCCGTGAGCCCGGCGGAGACGCCCTTGCCGAGCAGCCGGTGCCAGGACGGGTGGAACTCCACCTCGTCGACGCGGTGGCCGTAGCGGTCGTGGGTGCGCGGCCGCGGCGGGTTCTCGTTGGCGTGCACACCCCACTCCTGCACCTGGGCGGAGCCGGAGGCCCGCCCGAGCGCGGACAGCTCCCCGAGCACCTCCTCGCGCAGGCCCGGGTCGACGTGCCGTTCGACCGCTGCGGCCAGGGCCCGGTCGGCGGAGAAGACGTCGTACCCGACCAGCGGGGGGACCTGGTTCGTCACGGAGTGTGTGCTGCCTGCCATGGTGCGAAAGTACCCCGCGGTCCCCCCTCGGTCACCCATGAACCGGGACGGTGCGTCCCGGACCGCCCTGTGGGTGAGTGGGGCCGGGCGCGACGGATACCGTTAGGGGGTGCAGCCAGCAAGCGAAACCCCCGACACGCCCTCCGGGCGCCTCCACCGGGCCCGGGCTCTGTACCGGAACGTCTCCAAGCGCCGGACCGCCTGGCTGTTGCTCAAGGACACCGTCAACTCGTGCATGGAGTACCGCATCCTGGGCCTGGCGGCCGAGGCCGCGTTCTTCACGCTGCTGTCGGTGCCGCCGCTGCTGCTGAGCATGATCGGACTGCTCGGGTACGTCGACGCCTGGACCGGCGCCGACACCATCCTGAGCCTGGAGCACAACATCCTGGAGGCCTCCCGCACGGTCCTCTCCGACCAGGGCGTCCGCGAGATCGCCGAGCCGATCCTGAACGACGTGATGAAGGGCGGCCGCCCCGACGTCATCTCCATCGGCTTCCTGTTCGCCCTGTGGTCCGGCTCCCGCGCGGTGAACGTCTTCATCGACACCATCACCGTCATGTACGGCCTCGACGGGGTGCGGGGCATCGTCAAGACCCGCCTGCTGGCCTTCCTGCTGTTCATCGTGGCCCTGCTGATCGGCTCCGTCGCGCTGCCGCTGATGGTGGCCGGGCCGGACGCGGTGGTGGAGATCGTGCCCTGGTCCGCGACGCTCGTGCAGGTCCTGTACTGGCCGGTGGTGATACTGCTGTCGATCGCGTTCCTGACGACGCTGTACCACGTGTCCGTCCCGGTGCGCTCCCCGTGGATCGAGGACGTGCCCGGTGCTCTCGTCGCCCTCGGCATGTGGGTACTGGGCAGCTTCCTGCTGCGGATCTACCTGACCAGCACGGTCGAGGGCCCCACGATCTACGGTTCCCTCGCCGCGCCCGTCGCCGTGCTGCTGTGGATCGGTGTGTCCGCGTTCGCCGTGCTCGTCGGGGCCGCGGTCAACGCCGCCATCGACCGGGTCTGGCCCGCCGCCGCGACGGCCGCGGCCCGCGAGGCCAACGAGCGGCTGCGCCAGGCACAGGTCGCCGAGTACGTGGCCCGCGCCGCCGCCCGGGGCGAGTCCGACCCGGACATGCCCTCGGAGTTCCCCGAGCGCTGGTCCCGCTTCCTGCCCCCGGAGGACGTCTCGGCCCGGCTGCGCACCCACGTGCGCTCCACCCACGTGAAGAGCGGCCACAGTCACGGCCAGGGCAACGGCCACGGCGAGGCGCACCCGACCCAGGAGAAGTGACGGCGCCCCTGACGGGCGGGGCCCTGGCGGATGGCGCCTTGACGGGTTGCGCCTTGGCGGGTGGTGCCCTGGCGGGCCGGGCCTGACGTGGCCCGCCAGGGCCCACGGGCGAGTCCGACCCGCACACGCCCTCGGAGTTCCCCGAGCGCTCGTCCCGCTTGGCGGGCCATGACGGGCGGGCCTTGGTGGGCGTGTCCTGAGGGTGGGGCCTTGGTGGGCGTGTCCTGACGGGTGGAGTCCTCTAGACCGTCCAGGTCCCGGCCGCGGCCTCCTCGCGTACGAAGTCCGAGAACGCCCGGGGCGCACGGCCCAGGACCTCGCGCACCCCGTCCGACAGATGGGCGTTGCGGCCGTCGAGCAGGGTGTCGAAGATCGCCGTCATGGCCGCGACCTCCTCCGGCGGCATCCCGAACCCGGCCAGGGCCCCGCCGTACTCGTGCGTCCCCACGGCACGGTACGTCAGCGGCCGCCCCGTCGCCCGGGCGATCTCCGCGACCGCCTCCCCGAAGGTCAGCAGCTGCCCGCCGGACACCGTGAGGATCCGCCCCGCGTACCGGTCGCCCGCCGTCAGCGCGGTCACCACCACGTCCGCGACGTCCCGCACGTCGACGAACGGCTCACGCACCTCGGCCGCCGGGAACACCAGCCCACCGCTCTCGCGCAACTCCGCGGCCAGCGGCCCCTCGCTGAAGTTCTGCGCGAACCACGCCGCCCGGACGACCGTCCACACCGCTCCCGAGGCCCGTAGCGCCTCCTCCGCGGGCAGGGCCTGCTCCTCGCCCCGCGCGGACAGCAGCACCAGCCGCCGCACCCCGAGGCCGACCGCCTCCCGGGCGAGCGCGCCCACCGCCCGCGCGGCCCCGGGGGCGCCGACGTCCGAGGGGACGGCGAGGTAGGCCGCGTCGGCGCCGCGCAGGGTGTCCGCCCAGGTCGCCGGGTCCCACCAGTCGAAACCGGTCGCCCGCGACACCGCCCGCACGCTCAGCCCGGCGGCCCGAGCGGCCCGCGCCACCCGGCTGCCGGTACGCCCCGAGGCGCCCGTCACCACCACCGACACGCCCCGCGGGGACCGTGCCCCGCGCTCCGCGTCTCCCGCGTTCCCTGTCAGGTTCTCCGTCGTGTTCGTCATGCTCGGAGTCAACCGCCGCGCACCGCCCGGAACCATCGTCGAGCGGCTCGTTCCCATGCGCCCGCGTCTACGCTGGCCGCATGGACGCTCTCACAGGTCTGCTGCAAGGCCCCCGCGCACGAGGGGCGTTCATGATCAGGGGGTGCTTCGAGCCGCCCTGGTCCGTCCGCGTGGAGGACCGGGCGCCCCTCACCGTGATGCTCGTCGTCCGCGGCGAGGCCTGGGTCCTGCCCGAACGGGGCGAGCCCACGCTGCTGCGCGCCGGTGACCTCGCCATCGCCCGCGGCCCGGACCCCTACACCTGCGCCGACGCCCCCGGCACCGCACCGCAGGCGGTCATCCTGCCGGGCCAGGAGTGCCGCCACTCCGACGGCCGGCCTCTGGGCGGCTCCATGGACCTCGGCGTCCGCGCCTGGGGCGACCGGCTCGACGGGGCCACGGTGATGCTGATCGGCACGTACCCGATGCGCGGCGAGATCGGCGGACGGCTGCTGGACGCCCTGCCCCCGCTGCTCACCCTCACCCCCGACGTGTGGGACTGCCCCCTCACGCCCTACCTCTCCGCGGAGATCACCCGGGACCAGCCGGGCCAGGAGGTCGTCCTGGACCGGCTGCTGGACCTGCTGGTCATCGCGGCGCTGCGGGCCTGGTTCGCCCGGCCCGAGGCGGAGGCGCCCGCCTGGTACCGGGCCCTCGCCGATCCCGTCGTCGGCCCGGTGCTGCGACTGCTCCAGGACGACCCCGCCCACCCGTGGACGGTCGCCGGGCTCGCCGCGAAGGCCGGGGTGTCCCGCGCCGCGCTCGCCCGCCGCTTCACCGACCTGGTCGGCGAGCCCCCGATGACGTACCTCACCGGCTGGCGCCTGGCCCTGGCCGCCGACCGGCTGCGCGACGGGGACGACACCCTCGACGCGGTGGCCCGCAGGGTCGGCTACGGCAGCGCGTTCGCCCTGTCGACGGCGTTCAAGCGGGTGTACGGAGTGAGCCCGGCGGAGTACCGGGGGAGGGGACTGTGAGCTCCGTCGTCACACTCCCGTCGCCGCCCGGTGCCGTCAGGGCGCGTGCCAGGCGCCTCGGGGCGGACGGGAGCGCGACGACAGCCCTGGGCAGGCCCGCACCCGCCTCCACCGCTCGGGGCCCCCGCGCTGCGGCGGCGTAGCCTGGCACACGTGTACGTGGAGCGGGCTTCGCGGCTGGCCGGGGCGGTCGTGTGGACCAACACCCCGGAGCCGTCCGGCGCGGGACGCGTGCTGCCCGACGGATGCATGGACCTGCTGTGGCACGAGGGGCGGCTGCTGGTCGCCGGGCCGGACACCCGGGCGTACCTCCCGGAGGGCGGCACCGGACCCTGGTCCGGGCTGCGGCTCTCCCCGGGCACCGCCCCGGCGCTGCTGGGAGTGCCGGCGCACGAGCTGCGCGACCGCCGGGTCGCGCTCACGGACCTCTGGCCGGCCGCGCGGGTGCGGCGCCTGGCCGACGCCGTCGAAGCGGCCCCCGACCCCGCGAGCGGCCTGGAGGAACTGGCCCTGCGGCAGACGGCCTGGGCCGAACCCCCCGACCCCCTGCTGCGGCGGATCGTCACCGCCCTCGACGACGGGCGCCCCGTCGCCGCCACCGCCGACGAACTGGGCATCGGAGCACGGCAGTTGCACCGCCGCTCACTGGCCGCGTTCGGCTACGGACCCAAGACCCTGGCCCGCATCCTGCGGCTGCGCCGCGCCCTCGCGCTCGCCCGGGACGGCGTGCCGTTCGCGGAGACAGCCGCCCGGGCCGGATACGCCGACCAGGCGCATCTCGCCCGCGAGGTCCGCACGTTCGCGGGGCTGCCCCTGCGCGAGCTACTCGCCGGCGGCGGTCAGCGGCGCGAACAGGTCCACCCCGTTGCCGTCCGGGTCGAGCAGCACGGCGTACCGCTGCCCCCAGAAGGCGTCCCACGGCGCCAGCTCGCCGTGGCACCCGGCGCCGACCAGCTCCCCGTACAGCGCGTCCACCTCCCGCGGGGTGTCGCACCGCAGGGCGAGTGAGGCCCGGCCCGTGCCGCTGGGCGGCCGCCATGCGGGGTGGAAGGACCGGACCGTCTCTTCGGTGTCGAGCAACAGCCGCATCCCGCCGGGGAGTTCGCTCTCGGTGTGCGGCTCTTTCTCGGCGCCCGGCGGGAAGGCGAAGCCGAGGCGGCGGTAGAAGGCGACAGAGGCGGCCATGTCGGAGACGACCAGGCCGATGGCATCGAATCGTGCGGTCATGGAGCCACCGTAGGCAGGGCCGCGACACCCGGTCTTGAAGGAAACGGACGTCGCACGACTCCAAGCCGGCGGGCGTCGAGGCGCCGCCCACGCTCGGCGCCTTCGAGGTCGACGCGACCGAGGACCCGGCGGCCCTCGCACGGCCCCTCGACGCCTACGCGGCCGTCGTCTCCCTCTCCACCAGCGGCGAGGTCCCGACCCCCGGCCGGAGAGGAAGGGCTCGCGGCGTGCCTGGAGTCGGGCGGCGCTCTCGTGGACGTGCACGCGGCGGCCCGCACGGAGTGCGGCCGGCCGTCCTGCGGCGATCTCCTCGGCGCCCGGGCTGCCGGTCTGCCGCCGCGGGGGCGCCGCCGTGCTCGCCCGCTCCACCAGCCGTGTCGACAGCTGCGTGCGCGTGCTCTCCGGCTGATGTCCGTCCATCATCCGCAGCAGCGACCGCAGGGCCGTCGCGGCCGCCGGAATACCGGCGCGCGATGTGGTGCTCTGGAGTGACAGGTGAGGTTTCCGGCGCAGCGCCGGTGCCCGCCACCGGTGCACGAGCGCGGTGAAGGGCTGGTGGCACATGACGGCAGACCAGACGGACCCCGTGGTCAGGACTCCCTACGGTGCCGTACGCGGCCGCCGTGAGCGCGGAGTCGCGGTCTTCCGCGGCATCCCGTACGCCGCCCCGCCCTTCGGCCCCCGCCGCTTCCGCCCGCCCGTGCCCCTGGCCCCCTGGGACGGCGTCCGCGACGCCGGAGCCTTCGGACCCACCCCGCCCAAGCCCCCGTACTCCGGCGCCTTCGCCCGCTACCTCCCCGACCCGGTCATCCCCGGCGACGACTGCCTCAACCTCAACGTCTGGACCCCCGACCCGACCCCCGGGGCCCGCCTCCCCGTCCTGCTCTGGCTGCACGGTGGCGCCCTGACCAGGGGCTCGTCCGCCGTCCCCGTCTACGACGGCAGCACGTTCGCCCGCGACGGCGTGGTCTGCGTCTCGATCAACTACCGGCTGGGCGTCGAGGGCTACGGACTGTTCCCCGACACGCCCCCCAACCCGGGCCTGCGCGACCAGGTCGCCGCCCTGGCCTGGGTGCACGAAGCCGTCGAGGCGTTCGGCGGCGACCCCGGCCGCATCACCCTCTTCGGCCAGTCCGCCGGGGCCATCAGCATCGGCGCGATCCTCGCCGCCCCGCAGACCCAGGGCCTCGTCCGCCGCGCGATCCTGCAGAGCGGGCCGCCCGAGGCGTCCGACCGGGCCAGGGTCCGCCGCATGGTGCGCCGGATGGCCTCCCGGCTGAAGATCCCCGCCACCGCCGAGGCCTTCGCCGCCGTCGACCGCGACCTGCTGCTGCAGACCCAGGCCGAGATCAGCCGGCTCAGCAGTCCGGTGGTCGGCGGCCCGGCCTTCGGCATCGTCACCGACGCCGACGTCGTCCCCCGCGACCCCCTCGAAGCGCTCACCGACGGCGCCGCACCCGGCGTGGAGCTGCTGACCGGCTGGACCCGCGACGAGTACCGGCTGTGGCTGGTACCGGGCGGCCTCCTGGACCGCGTCGACCGCCTCGGAGCCGTCGCCCTGGCCGGTGCCATGGCCCGCTGCCACTGCGGCGCCGAGGTGCCCCGCGGCTACCGCGCCCTGCATCCCGACGCCGGCACGGCGGACATCGTCGGCCAGCTCGTCACCGACCACCTGCTGCGCATCCCCCTGCACCGCCTCGCCGACGCCCGCCGCGAACCCTCGTACGTCTACGAGTTCGCCTGGCCCTCGAACATCCCCGGCCTCGGCGCGTGCCACGCCCTGGAACTCGGCTTCGTCTTCGACACCGGCGAGGTCCCCGAGTCCCGGAATCTCGCCGGCGAGGACGCCCCGCAGGAGCCGGCCGACGCGATGCACGGGGGCTGGGTCCGCTTCGCCACGGACGGCGACCCGGGCTGGGAACGCTGGGACGAGACCCACCCGGTACGCGTCTTCGGCGACCGCGCCCCGGACGCGGAGAACGACGTGGCCTACACGGCGTACGGCCCACGGGACCGCGAACTCGCCCTCTGGTCAACGCCCGAGGCCGTCACGCCCTCGCCCTCCGAACAACCCGCCCGGAGCACGGAACTGAGGTCGGTGGTACGCCGACTCCGCCACACCGGCGCCCTCCGCCGCCAGTGACGTCACGCCGCCCATCGGGACAGGAACGCGGTCCAGGCGGCGGGGGTGACGATGAGGTGGGGTGTGGTGGGGGTCTTGCTGTCGCGGATGTGGACGGCGGTGGGGTGGGTGGCGACTTCGAGACAGTCGCCACGCCGCAGCAGGGCGTCCGGGGAGCCCGGCGAGGGAGGCCGGGGGCTGCTGTAGCTTCGCTGCACACCCCGGACGAGGATCCCGCACCCGCCCCTCCCCTACGCCACCCCCAGCACCCCCGCGATCCCCGAGATCGTCCCCGGCCCCACCCGGCAGCACCCGCCGATCAGCCGTGCTCCCGCCTGCTGCCAGCCCTTGACCTGGTCGGACGTGAAGGAGGAGCTGCCGGCCCAGGTGCGGGTCGCGGCGTTCCAGGTCTCGCCGCTGTTGGGGTAGACGACCACCGGCTTGCCGGTCACCCGGGACGCGACCGACGCCGCGGCGTGCACGTCCTCGGGGGCGCAGCAGTTCACGCCGACGGCGATGATCTCGTCCGCGTCCGCGGTCGGTGCGAAGGCCTCCACCAAGGGCTGTCCGGCCCTCGTGCGGCCCCCGGCCACCGAGTACGTCAGCCAGGCCGGCACCCCGAGGCCGCGCACCGCCCGCAGCAGCGCCGCCGCCTCGTCCGCGTCGGGGACCGTCTCCAGCGCCAGGACGTCGGGGCAGGCCGCGGCCAGGACCTCCAGGCGCGGCCGGTGGAAGCGCTCCAGCTCGTGCACGGTCAGTCCGTAGCGGCCCCGGTACTCCGAACCGTCCGCGAGCATCGCCCCGTACGGACCGGCCGAGGCCGCCACCCACAGCGGCCGGTGAACGCGTGCCCGGCGGGCCGCCTCCCGGGCCAGCTCCACGCTCAGCGCCATGAGTTCGGCCGCCCGGTCGTGGTCGATGCCGCGCTGCGCGAACCCCTCGAACGTCGCCTGGTAGCTGGCGGTGATCGCCACGTCCGCACCTGCCCGGAAGTAGGCCAGGTGCGCCTCGGTGACCGCCTCGGGCCGCTCGGCGAGCAGCCGCGCCGACCACAGTTCGCCGCTCAGGTCGTGACCGGCCGACTCGAGCTGGCTGGACAGGCCGCCGTCGAGGACGACCGTGCCGGCGTCGAGGGCGTCGGCGAGGGTGAGGGTGCCGGTCATGCGGACGACGGTAGCCGACGTCCCGGGGCGGACCCCAGCCCGCTGCCTTGGACCGCGCCCTCTACCACCTGCCCGGCGACCGCACCGGCTGGTCCGGCCGCCTCTCCGACGGCCTGGAGGGCTACGCCCGTCGCTGCTGCCGGGCGCCTTCCGCCGCGACGAGAAGGCCCTGGAGCGCCCCGCCACCGGCCTCGACGCCGGCGTCTCGGACCTGGACTCCGGCCCCAGGGGCTGGCCGCGCATTGAGGACCGCGGCCAGCCCCTGGCGGAAGCGGCGTCGACCGCCCTGGCCCCGCGCCTGACGAAGGACCTGCTGTGGGACCGGCTGGACGACGGCGTCCGCCGGCGGGCCCTCGGCGCGGCCCTGGAGGCGGCCGCGGACATCCGGGCGGGCCGGCCACCGAGGGGCCCGATCCCGTCCTACGAGGACGTGGCCGGCCCGCTCCCGTGACCCGGAGCCGGAGCGGCCGTCACTCCTTCTCCTCGCGGGGCCAGTTCCGCAGCAGGACGTGCAGGGCGTCGATCGCCTTGTCCCAGGACTCCTGCACGTCACGGGACGAGCCGAACGCACCGGTGGACTCCAGGGCGCAGTAGCCGTGGAAGGTGCTGCGCAGCAGGCGTACCGCGTCGGTGAGGTCGGGTTCCTCCAGGCCGTAGGCGCGGAGCATGCCGTATGTGACCTCGGCGGTGCGGCGCAGCGCGGGGGAGTCGGTGACGAGGGCCTGGTCGAGGGCGATCTGGGTGGCCGTGTACCGGCCGGGGTGCTGCAGGGCGTAGGCCCGGTAGGCGCCGGCGAAGGCGGCGAGGGCGTCCCTGCCCGTCCGTCCCTCGACCGCCGTGGCGATCCGGTCGATCATCTCGCCGCCCGCGAGCAGGGCCACACGGGTCCGCAGATCCGCCAGGTTGCGGACGTGCGAGTACAGGCTGGCGTCCTTCACCCCGAAGCGCCGTGCCAGCGCGGACAGGGTGAGGTGCTCATAGCCGGCCTCGTCGGCGAGGTCGGCTGCCGCCGCGACGAGGCGCTCGGGGCTGAGGCCGGCTCTGGGCATGGACTGCGGGACACCTCTCCGACAGGGCTCGGGCGGTGTGATCGTAGCCTGCGGGACTCGGGCGGGGCCCGGTCAGCGGACCGGCGCGTACGCCACTCCCAGCCGACCGCGCCGCCGCTGGTCGCCGTGCGGTGGGGGTGCGTGTCGTGGGCGTGCAGCGCGGGTGGTGGGGGAGTCTCCGGTCGGCGGGTGCGGGCCCGGAGAACATCAACAGTACTCAGTTTCCAGGGGGAACAACCCACACCACAAGGGGAGTTCGGGAAGCAGTGAAGGACTGGTGGAACGCCCGCGGCGTCTGTGCGCCGGGCCGGCGGGACGTCGGGATCTTCCGCGCCGCGCGGGCCGAGACGGCCCCGGGGACGGGTACGCCGGGCTCACCTCGCTGGCGCTGCTGGCGTCCATCGTCTGGCTGCTGGCCGCCATCGACACGACCATCGACGACCCCCAGTTCCTCGGCGCCATGGCCGTGCTCGGCATCGCGATGGGCCTGCTCGCCTCCCAGCTCAGCGGCGTCGTGCAGTCCAGCGCCGGCGAGGAGGGGCGCAGCGAGGTCGGCGGTCTGCAGTACACCGCCCAGAACCTGGGCTCCGCGCTCGGCACGGCCCTCATCGGCTCGCTGCTCGTCGGGGCCCTCGCCCAGGCCTTCATCTCCCGCGTCGAGGACGATCCGCGGGTGTCGCAGCAGGCCCGCCAGGAGACGAGCGTGGCCCAGGAGGCCGGCGTCAGCTTCGTCTCCACCGACCAGGTGCGCGCCGCGGCGGAAGAGGCAGGACTGCCGCCGTTCCCAGCCCCACCATCAGCGGCAGCGCGTGGGGGTCCCCCGGGCTCACGAACTGCGGCAGGAACACGAAGAAGAAGATCGTCAGGGCCGAGGTCGACGCCGTCACCGAGTCCTACGCGGCGGCGTAGCTGGAAGGCCTGAAGGCGGCCGTCCTCATGACGGGCGGCATCACCCTGGCGAGCTTCCTCACCACCCGCCGTCTGCCGTCCGGCGGCCGGACGGCGGACGCGGCCCACGACACGCCCGCCGCGCCGGACGGGCGGCGGCGACCGGAGCGGAGCCGGTGACGGACGGAGCCGAGCAGGCGCCGGAGCCAGCGCGCGCACACCGAGCCCGGCCGGGCCCGGCAGCGGGCGGAGCGGCGGTCGCACGCCGACTGCCCCGGCGGCGTGTAAGGGTCGTTGCCGGCCGCCTCCGTCATGGTCGGGCGGGAGGTCTGGGCGAGTTCCGGTACCTGGGACCGACCCTGCTCGTGCTGCTCACGGCAGTGGTGTTCTGGCGCGCGCACGGGCACGCCCAGCTGTTCGGGGCGCGGCTGGAGCGGCGGGCGCGTGCCGACGCGCTGAGCCCCCGCCCGGCGGCGGGCCGGGTTCACCTGTACGGGGTGAGCCCCCGGGGCGCTCGGGGGCGGACCATCGCAGAGGAGGAGGGAGCCCACGGCCCTTGCACGGAGCCCCGCAGGAGAGAGCGGCCCTTGCACGGAGCCCCGCAGGAGAGAGCGGCCCTTGCACGGAGCCCCGCAGGAGAGAGCGGCCCTTGCACGGAGCCCCGCAGGACAGAGAGACCCCCGCACGCAGCCCCGCAGGAGAGAGCCATGCGCTACGAGATCCGCGTCGACGGGCTGATGCCGAAGACGCTGACCGGGGCCTTCCCCGAGCTGGAACACGTGGTGATGTCCGGCCAGACGGTCCTCTACGGCCCCGTCGTGGACGACGCGCACCTGTACGGGCTGCTGGTCCGCTTCCAGTCGTTCGGACTGCGCGTGGTGGAGCTGCGCCGGCTGCCCGAGTGACACGGGCCCAGGCGACAGCGGCGGCTTGGCCGGCCGTCGCGGCCGGATCACCCGCACGGGGTGAGGACCCGGCCCGCCCGGACGCCCACCCTGAACCCGGGGCGGGCTCCCCCAGCGCGGCACCGCCGGCACCGGACCAGGAGACGAGGAAGAAGGATGGCCGTCACCCACGCACCCCGTGCCCCTACGGCGAAACACGGCATGGCGACGGGCCTGATGGCCTTCGCCGCGGTCATGCTCATGCTTGCCGGGCTCCTCGCCGTGTTCCGGGGCATCATGGCGATCGCCGAGGACGAGGTGTTCGTCAGCACGAGCAACTACCTCTACGAGTTCGACCTCACCGGCTGGGGCTGGACCCATCTCTTCCTGGGTGTGGCCGCCGTGCTGGTCAGCCTGGGACTGTTCCGCGGGGCGGGATGGGCGCGGGTCATCGGCGTGGGCATCGCCGCGCTCATCGTCATCGCCAACTTCCTGTCCCTGCCCGCCTTCCCCCTCTGGTCGGTCGTCATGATCGCGCTGTCCGGGTTCGTCATCTGGGCTCTGTGCGTCGCCCGCAGAGGAGCGAGGGACGGACGTGGGGCCGGACGGGAAGGTCAGACGCCCGGCCGGTACGCCGAGGAGGTGAGGCCCGGCCCGTCGGACGCGTCGGCGGGCGGGCGCACGAGCACCTCGAAGACCCCCGCGAGCCCGGCGTGCCGAAGGGTGCGCCGGACGCACGCGCTCTCGGTGACCAGCCGCAGCCGCCCCTGCCGCGCCAGCACCCGGTTCCGCGCACGGCACAGGACCCCCAGCCCCGCGCAGTCGATGAAGGACACCGGACGCAGGTCCAGCACCAGATCGGGGCGCGGCCCGGCGGTCAGCGAGTCGAGGCGCGACCGGAGAGCCGGGGCCGTCAGCAGGTCGATCTCACCGCGCAGGGTCACGACGGCGGGCCCGCCGTCGGCCGGGCCGGCCGGGCGCTGTGCGGAGGACGGGGCGGACCTGCCGGGGGTGTGCTCGGACATGGTCCGAGCACACCGTGCCACCGTGGGGAGCCGCTAGGGCCGATAGGCCCCATTGCCCGGGCCGGTGGTGGAGAACACGAACGAGAACTCCGCCGGCTCGGCCCTCAGGAAGTACCGCGGCAGCGGACCCGGACCGCAGGACTGCGAGCCGATACCGTGCAGCCCGTGGTCGAGGTTGACCCACACCGTGTCGCCGGGCACCAGGTCGCTGCGGTGCGCCGCCGCGTCCAGCTGCTCGGTCGTCCATCGCCGTGCCGTGAACCAGAACTCCGGATCGCCCTCGACACGCAGCCCGCCGAGCTCCACCCAGCGGACGTCGGCCCGGGCGCCGTTCTCCTGCGGACGCACGTACGGCGTCTGCAGCCGGTCCACCGAGGACCGCCAACGACCCACCCGGGACGCCCTCCTGGTGTCCGGGTACGCCTCCCCGGGACCGCCGCCGAACCACTCCACCGCGTCCGCCTCCGCCAGGCCGAGACGGACGCCGAGCCGGGGCAGCGGCACCGTCCAGTCGCCCTCCGGCGTCACGGACACCGTCAGCCGCAGCCGCTCGCCGTCGGACGTCCAGCGGTACGCCGTGGCCAGGCCGATCTCGCGGCCGGCGGGCGCCACCCGGGTGCGGACCGTCAGCGCGTCCCCGCCCGCCTCGACCGAGACCGGGCGGTGCCGCATCCGGTGCAGGCCGAGCGTGCGCCACAGCAGGCCGTAGCGGGTGTCGGTCTGCCACTCGGCGCCGTCGTCGTTGTCGGTCGTCGCCCGCCACACGTCCAGCCGCGGGGCCGCGCCGATCTCCACCCCGCCGACCGAGAGCAGCGCACCGGTGCGGGCGTCGAAGACGCCCGGGCCGAGCGTGATCCGGCTGCCGTCGCGCACGGGCCGGTCGGACGCGGGAAGCGCCGGCAGCGGGCGGGTGCCGACGGCGAACTGCCCCCAGGCCACCTCGTGGTCCTTCGCCGCCCAGGGCGTGTCGTCCGCGAGCAGCGCCCGCACCGTCCACTGCCGCTCGCCGGCCCGGCCGTCCGCGGGCGGCTCCGGCAGCTTCAGCTCGGCGCTCTCGCCCGGCGCGAGCGCCGGCACCGCGAGCGGGCCCGCCTCGACGGTCTCGCCGTCCACCTGGCACGACCACTCGAAGGCCAGCGCGGACAGGTCCGCGAAGTCCTGCTTGTTGGTGATGCGCACGGTGCCGTCGGTGCCGTCGCCCTCGATGTGCACGGGCTCGATGACCTTCTTGTACTCGACCAGGCCCGGCGACGGCGTCCGGTCCGGGAAGACCAGCCCGTCGCAGACGAAGTTGCCGTCGTGCAGCTCCTCGCCGAAGTCGCCGCCGTAGGCGTATCCCAGCTCGGCGTGCCGCACGCCGTGGTCGATCCACTCCCAGACGAATCCGCCCTGGAGCCGCTCGTACTTCTCGAACAGCTCCTGGTAGTCGGCGAGCCCGCCGGGGCCGTTGCCCATGGCGTGCGCGTACTCGCACTGGACGAAGGGCAGTTCGCGGCGTTTGCGTGTGCCCCCGTCGAGCGTGCGGCCGATCTTCTCGACCTCGTCGTGGAAGGCGTACATCCGCGAGTAGACGTCGGTGTCGCGGCAGTTCCAGTCGCCCTCGTAGTGGACCAGGCGCTCGGGGTCCCGGGCGCGGATCCACTCGGCCATGGCGGTCAGGCCCCGGCCGGTGCCGGCCTCGTTGCCCAGCGACCAGAACACCACCGACGGGTGGTTCTTGTCCCGCTCGACCATCCGCGCGGCACGGTCCAGCAGGGCCGGGGTCCAGCGGTCGTCGTCGACGGGGTTGTCCCGCCAGTCCTGCTCCACGAAGCCGTGGGTCTCCAGGTCGCACTCGTCGATGACCCACAGCCCGTACTCGTCGCACAGGTCGAGGAAGGCCGGGTGCGGCGGGTAGTGCGAGGTGCGCACGGCGTTGAGGTTGTGCCGCTTCATCAGCAGCACGTCCTCGCGCATGGTCTCCAGGTCCAGGGCACGGCCCTTCTCCGGGTGCCACTCGTGCCGGTTGACGCCCTTGAAGAGGACCGCCCGGCCGTTGACCTTGACCAGCCCGTCCTCCAGGACGACCGTCCGGAAACCGATGCGCAGCGGCACGCGCTCGCCCTCGGTGGCCAGCACCCCGTCGTACAGCTTCGGCGTCTCGGCGTTCCAGGGCCGCACGGCGACGGTCACCGGCTCTCCCGTGGCGGCATCGATGCCCAGGGCCGGGACGGTCACCCGCCCCTCGACGTCGGAGTCGACGCGCAGGGTGCCCTCGCCGGTGGTGTGGTCGTAGGAGGCGTGCACGAAGAAGTCGCCGGCCCCGCCCGGAGGGCGGTGCAGCAGCGTCACGTCACGGAAGACGCCCGGCAGCCACCACTGGTCCTGGTCCTCCAGGTACGACCCCGCCGACCACTGGTGCACGCGCACGGCCAGCACGTTGCCGCCCGGCTTCAGCAGGTGCCCGACGGCGAACTCGTGCGGCAGCCGGGAGCCCTTGAACGCTCCGAGTTCCGTGCCGTTCAGCCACACCCGGGCGCAGGACTCGACCCCGTCGAACCGCAGCACCGCCGAGCCGTCGGCCGGCCAGTCGCGGGGCAGGTCGAACAGGCGCAGGTGGTCACCGGTCGGGTTCTCCGTCGGCACGTACGGCGGGTCCACCGGGAAGGGGTAGAGGTGGTTGGTGTAGATCGGCGAGCCGAACGCGCCGTCGCCCTGGAGGACCCAGTGCCCGGGGACGGTGATCTCGGCCCAGTCCGCCGCGTCGTGGTCCTGCCCGGCGAACGAGTCGTCCTCGGCGTCGGCGGTCGGCGACAGCCGGAAGCGCCAGCTGCCGTTCAGCGACAGGGACCGCGTGTCGGAGGACGCGTACCAGGCGCGGGGCGGCAGGGCGCCGCTGCCCGGGGAGACGTCCTCGACGTAGTCGGCGGGGGTGCGGAAAGACATCGGTCTCCTAGCTCAGCCCTTGACGCCCGTCTGGGCGATCCCCTGCACCAGCCAGCGCTGGAGGAAGAGGAAGACGAACACCAGGGGCAGGATGGATATGGCCGTGACCATGAAGATCAGGTGGAACACGACGGTCTGGTTGGTCATGTAGCTGGAGAGCGCGACCCGGACGGTCCAGGCCCCGGGGTCCTGCCCGATGACCAGCGGCCACGGTAAGGCGTTCCAGCCGTTGATGAAGGTGATGGTGGCGATGGCCGCGAAGAAGTTCAGCGAGTCGGGCACCACGATGCGCCGGTAAGCGCCCCGGTAGCCCAGTCCGTCCACGCGTGCCGCCTCTTCCAGCTCCTTGGGGAACCCAAGGAAGTACTGCCGGAACAGGAAGCAGGTGAAACCACTGAACGCGGCGAACCCGGTGAAGGTGCCCAGCGAGCCGACGAAGTCGTCGTTCGTCAGCATGTACACGTAGTTGTCGAACCCGACGAACGTGTCGGGGGTGACGGTGGAGCGGGCCTCGAGGAAGCTGAGCCAGAGGCTCCACAGGATCGGCGCGTAGACGAAGATCCCCAGACCGATCGGGAACGGCCCAACAGCCAGAACGCGAGCGGGGAGCTGCCCCGCGGACCCCGCCGCGGCTTGGCCGGTGCGGCCTTCGCCCGGGCGGGGCGCGCGAGGTCGCGCGCCGGCGTCGACATGTCGTGATCCGTCCCGCGGCCTGTCCGAACAGCTTCTTGAGCTCGCGGTCGACCGCCACGTCCGTCCGGTCGAGGGCCTTCTCCGGGTCCATGCTCTTGCGCACGCGGTGGGCGAAGACGTCCTCGAAGGCGGCGCGCATGGCCTCGGTCCAGCTGATGTCGTCGAAGTGCCCGTGCTGACGTTTTTGTCTCGAGTGGCTGCGGCCCTGCGGCTCACTGCCTGATGACTCACGGCTCGGTGGCTCGCGCCAGGTGGCTCAAGGAGAGGTGCGGTGCGGGATGCTGGAGCTTCCGTCAAGGCTTCGGCAAGGGGTTGGACGAAGTCGGTGCGAAGCGTTGTCTCCGGTTCGCGATGTCGAACGCCCGGGGGCGGGGAGCTGCCGTTCCCGTCGCTACGAGGAGGAGGGGGCGGCGGTACGGCCGCGCGCGGGGGAGGCGTGTGTCCCGTTCTTCTGCCCGACGGCCCGCAGCGCGCCCTCCAGCGCGAACGTGGCCGCCCCGAGGCACACCGGGTCGGTGGGGATCGGGGACAGGACGATCTCGGTGGCGGCCAGCGGCCGGGGCAGCGCGTGCCGGGCCACGGCCTCGCGCACCTCGTGCAGCAGGGGTTCGCCCAGGGCGAGGGCGACCCAGCTGCTCAGCACCACGATCTCGGGGTTGAACAGGTTCACCAGATCGGCGACGCCCGCGCCCAGGGAGCGGGCCGTCTCGTGCACGGTCCGGCGCGCCACCGGGTCCCCGGCGGCGACTCCCCGGGCCAGCGCCTCGATGGTCGCGGTCTCGTCCTCGGGGTGCAGCAGCGGGCTGTCGGGGGCGAGTTCGCGGAGGTTCGTCATGATGCCGCGCGCGCCGACGTACGTCTCCACGCAGCCGTGGTTGCCGCAGCGGCACAGCCGCCCGTCCAGCACCGTGGTGGTGTGGCCCCACTCGCCGGCGCTGTTGCTGACGCCCCGGTGCAGGCCGCCGCCCAGGACCAGTCCGGCGCCCACCCCGGTCCCGAGGTTGACCACCACGGCGCTCCGGGCTCCGCGCGCGGCACCGAACCACAGCTCGGCCACCGTACCGGCGCGCAGCGGGTTGTCCAGGTGCAGCGGATAGGCGATGTGCTCGGTGAGCAGGTCCAGCAGCGGCACCTCGTGCCAGTCCCGGTTGGGCGCGTACTCCGAGACTCCGGTGGCCCGGTCGACCTGCCCCGGCACGCTCACCCCGACCCCGAGCACCCTGGCGCCCTCGACGCCGGCCTGCGCGACCACCGACCCCACGGCGGTGGCCACGTGGGCGACCATCTGCTCGGGCAGGCTCTCCCCGGCCCGGACGTCCTGCTCGGCACGGGCCAGGACGTTCAGCCCGAGGTCGAACAGCTCGACGTGGACGTAGGTCTCGGCGATGTCGACGCCGATCAGCGCGCCGCCCGAGGAGTTGACCGCGACCAGGCCCCGGGGGCGGCCGCCGGCCGAGTCCTCGAACCCGACCTCGGTGATCACGCGAAGGTCGAGCAGTTCGCCGACGAGGGTGGCGACCGTGGCGAGGCTCAGGCCGGTGGCGGCCGCCAGCTCCTGCCGGGAGGTGGGTGACTCCGCGATGATCTGGCGCAGCACCTCGTAGCGGTTGGCGGTGCGGATGTCGCGTGATGTGCGCTTCACCGGTGTCCATCCCTTCCCAGGCCGGCTCGGGCCGGGTCGACGTCGGCACCGGCGCGGCGCAAGGCTATGGGCTGACAGAGGCTTTCGACAAGGGTTTTGGAAAGGGGCTTTGTAAAGACGCCGCCCATGGAGGCCGGGGGTGTCGGGATCAGGCCTTAGGTCCCGCCCGTGCCCGCCTCGCTCAGTGCGCGCCGTCGGTCGCCGCCGCGAACCGCCGACGTGCCTGGCCCGGCAGCGCGCCGCCGCGCACGCTGCTCACCAGGGCGCTCGGACTCGGATCGGCGAACAGCTCCGCCGTGCCCGTCAGCTTCAGGAGGCGCTCCACCGCCCGGCCCGCCGAGCGGACGGTGAGCGTCCTGCCCTGGTCGAGGGCGCGCGTGCGCAGCTCCAGCAGCATGGTGACGCCGGAGCAGTCGCAGAAGCCGACCGTGTCCAGGTGCAGGTCGATGCCGGTGCCGGACGAGGTGAGGATCTCGTGCAGGGCGGGCAGCAGCTGCCGGCTGCCGAGGTCCATCTCGCCCCGGATCGCCACGACCGCACGGTCGCCGTCATGAGTGACGTCCAGCGTCGCCGGGAAGGGCGGGGCCGTCGTCCGCGCGCCGCCGGTCGCTGTGGCCGCGGCGCCCTCCTCGGTGTGAGACCGCGCAGAGTACGCAGGCTCCAGCATGGCCTTCCTCTCCCTGTCCGTTCGCCCTGCCCCCGTTCAACTGTGCGTCTGTACCCCACATGTGTCGACTGATACATGAAACGCAGTACGTGTTCTCGAGTGCGTGAATTCCGCGCCGTTAAAGTGGAGACATGGCTGGACGCAAGGACGGAGTGCCCGAGCCACCCACCGGATGGACCTTCCCCACCAACCACGCGCGCGTGCTGGCGGCCATCGCCGACAACCGCAGCGCCCGCATCCGGGACATCGCGGCCCACCGCCGGCTCACCGAGCGGGCGGTGCAGAAGATCGTCGCCGACCTGGAGCAGGACGGATACCTCTCCCACACGCGCGAGGGACGTTCCGACACCTACCGGATCGACCCCGCCACGGTGCTGCGGCACCCGGCCGAGGCCGGGCTGACCGTGGAGTCGCTCCTCACCCTGCTCCTGCAGGACGAGGCGGCCCGGACCACGGCAGCCCTCGACCGGTCGCCCGTCGCGACCTGACCGGCTGACCGACCGCAGGCCGCGACCTGACCGGCCGCAGGTCGCGCCGGACTGGTGGCACGCCGAGGCCCGACCGGTTGACCGACCGGCCGCCGGTACGACCCTGCCGCCTGCCGGTTTCCGCGGCGGCACGGTCTCCTGAACGGGACGGGACGGGACGGGGGGCGGGGCGAAACGGCTCTACGCCTGCGCCAGCAGGTCCCGCACGAAGGCGTTGGTGAACTTCCCCGCCGGGTCCAGCTCGCGTGCCAGCGCCCGGAAGTCGTCCAGCCGCGGATACAGCTTCCGCAGCGCGGACCCGGGCACGGTGAAGATCTTCCCCCAGTGCGGCCGGGCCTCGAACGGCGCCAGCACCTCCTCCACGCGCCGCACCACCGGGAGGACCGCCGCCGTGTCCGGTATCCAGGTGAAGTGCGCCGCCACCGTGTCCCGGCCGTGGCAGGGGCTCAGCCACTGGTCGTCACCGGCGACCGTGCGCACCTCGCAGGTCTGCAGCACGGGGGCGATCGTCCCCCGGACCGCGTCCAGTGCCCGCAGCATCTCGACGGCGTTCCCGCGCGGCAGGAGGTACTCCGACTGCAGCTCCGCCCCGCTGCTGGGCACGAACTCCGCCCGGAAGTGCGGCAGTCGCTGGTGCCACGGCCCCGGCACCCCGAACTGCTCGGTGCAGTTGACCGCCGGTGTGCCCGGCACCGGATGCATCTTCTCGGTGGCCGGAGCCGCCCAGGGGAAGGCCGGCAGCGGCTGGTCGGTGCGGCGCTTGAGCCACACCTGGTGAAAGCCCGGCTCCCGCCAGTCGGTGAACAGGCTGACGCTGTAAGCCGTCGCCATCACCGTCTCGAACGTCCCGGTGTCCAGGCCTTCGAGCGGCAGTTCGGTGAACACGTGCTGCTCGACCTCGTAGGCCGGCTCCAGGTCGAGGGTGAGCGCGGTGACGACGCCGAGCGCGCCCAGCGAGGTGACGGCCCCGCCGAACCGCTCCTCGCCGCGCCCGACGGTGACCGTCGAGCCGTCCGCCGTGACCAGCTCCACCTCACGGACGGACACCGACAGCGGGCCGTTGAGCACACCGGAGCCATGGGTGCCGGTCGCGACCGACCCGGCCACCGAGATGTGCGGCAGGGACGCCATGGTGGGCAGGGCGAGCCCGTGCCCGTGCACCCGGTGGGCCAGTTCCGCGTAGCGCACGCCGCCCCCCACCCGGACCGTACGGGCCGCCGTGTCGACGTCCACCTCCGCGGGAAGCCCGGCGAGCGACAGCAGGACACCCGACGGGCCCGGCTCGGCGATCTCGTTGAACGAATGACCGCTGCCCAGCACCCGCACCCGGTCGCCGTCGGCGACGAGCGAGCGCAGCGCCGTGAGCGAGCCCGGCCGGTGCAGTTTCCCGGCCGCGTAGGTGACGTTGCCCGCCCAGTTGGTCACGGTGCCGTTCATCGCGTCGTCCTTCCCCGAGGCAGCGGGGACCGTGGAAGCCCCTGCCGGAACCTACCCCGGCCGCGGGACCGTTGCCGCCGCCGCCCGCCCGGCATACCGTAGCCGCGGCAGGAAGCGGTTTCTGCGCCCGGTGGCGGAGCCGCACCCGCCGTGTTCCTGCCGAGCCGGAAGGTCACCTCCTTGAACCAGCGCCCCCAGGCCCTGTTCGCCCTGGCCGCCGAGAACGTGCCGCGGCTCTTCCCGCCCGAGGTGCTCGCGCGGCTGCGGGAGTCGGTGGACATCGATCCCGGCCTGTGGCGCACGACCTCGACCTCACCGGTCCGGACGTCCGCGAGGTGCTCGCCCGGACCGAGATCCTGGTCACCGGCTGGGGCTGTCCCCGGCTCGACGAGGCCGTCCTCGACGCGGCCCCCCGGCTGCGCGCGGTGCTGCACGCGGCCGGTTCCGTGAAGTCCTTCGTCACGCCCGGCCCGCGCGAACGGGGCATCGCCGTCTCCTCGGTCGCGGCCGCCAACGCGGTGCCCGTCGCCGAGTACACCCTCGCCATGATCCTGCTCGCAGGGAAGGGCGTCCTGGCCGCCCGCGAGCGGCTGCGCACGACCCGGCCCCCCGCCGGGTGGGGTCTGGTCACCGGCATCGGCAACCACGGCCGCCGCGTCGGCGTCGTCGGCGCGTCCCGCATCGGCCGCCGCGTCCTGGACCTGCTCCGCCCCTTCGACCTGCGCCCCGTCCTGACCGACCCCTACGTCGACGAGCGTGAGGCGGCCGCGCTCGGCGTCCCGCTGCTGCCGCTGGACGAGCTGCTGCGCACCTGCGGCATCGTCACCGTGCACGCTCCCGAGACCCCCCGGACCCACCGCATGATCGGCCGCCGCGAGCTGGCCCTGATGCCCGACGGGGCGGTACTGATCAACACCGCGCGAGGCTCGCTGGTCGACCACGACGCCCTCGTGGCGGAGCTGCGCACCGGGCGCCTGACCGCGGTCCTCGACGTCACCGACCCCGAGCCCCTCCCCGCGGACTCGCCCCTGTACGACCTGCCCGGCGCCTTCGTCACCCCACACCTCGCCGGCTCCCAGGGCAACGAGCTGGCCCGCCTCGGCCTGGCGGTCGCCCAGGAGGCGGAGCGCCTGGTCACCGGAGGGGAGCTGGCCCACGCGGTCGACCTGACGGACCTGGACCGCGTGGCCTGAGGCCCCGCGCGGGCGGGCCGAAAGGGTCGCCGAAGGGGCGGAAGCTCCCGCTCGGGGGACCCGGTCCCGGCCTCGCGGACCCAGGGGCATACCGTGAGGAGTCGTACGTCCGAACCGGGAGGAGACACGGGATGGGCAGCCGAACCGCGCTGGTCGAGGATCTGATGGAGCGCTTCCCGCACGTTCCGCGGGAAGCGGTCTTCAAGGAGGACCTGCTCCGGGGCGGCGTCGCCTTCGACGCGTCCGCGCTCAGCGACAACGAGGGCGGTGAGGTCAAGCCGAAGTCCTACTTCATCTTCTCCTTCGACCACGGCACCCTCCCCGAGCTCGGCGAGGCCGCGCTGCGCCGCCCGCCCGAGGAGATCATCCTCACCGGCGGCCCGTACGACCTGCGCCGCACGGTCGTCTCGGTCCGGGTGAACCCGTCCTCGCCGTACCGCGTCGCGGCGAACGAGGACGGCGTGCTCGGCCTCTACCTCGACGGCAGGCGGATCTCCGACGTCGGTGTGCCGCCGATGCCCGAGTACTACCGGCACACCCTGTCCAACGGGAAGTCGGTCATGGAGGTCGCCCCCACGATCCAGTGGGGCTACCTGATCTACCTGACGGTCTTCCGGGTCTGCCAGTACTTCGGCGCCAAGGAGGAGTGCCAGTACTGCGACATCAACCACAACTGGCGCCAGCACAAGGCCGCCGGGCGGCCGTACACGGGTGTGAAGGACGTCGAGGAGGTGCTGGAGGCCCTGGAGATCATCGACCGCTACGACACCGCGAAGTCCTCCACCGCCTACACCCTCACCGGCGGCGCCATCACCAAGACCGTCTCGGGCCGCGACGAGGCCGACTTCTACGGCCACTACGCCCAGGCCATCGAGGAGCGCTTCCCGGGCCGCTGGATCGGCAAGGTCGTCGCCCAGGCCCTCCCGCGCGACGACGTCCAGCGCTTCAAGGACCACGGCGTGCAGATCTACCACCCCAACTACGAGGTGTGGGACGAGTACCTGTTCAAGATGTACTGCCCCGGCAAGGAGCGGTACGTCGGCCGCGACGAGTGGCACAAGCGCATCCTGGACTCCGCCGAGGTCTTCGGCGCGCGCAACGTCATCCCCAACTTCGTGGCGGGCGTGGAGATGGCCGAGCCCTTCGGCTTCAAGACGGTCGACGAGGCCATCGACTCCACGACCGAGGGTCTGCGCTTCTTCATGTCGCACGGCATCACGCCCCGCTTCACCACCTGGTGCCCCGAGCCCACGACGCCGCTCGGCAAGGCCAACCCGCAGGGCGCGCCCCTGGAGTACCACATCCGCCTGCTCCAGGCGTACCGGCAGACGATGGAGGACTTCGGCCTCTCCTCGCCCCCCGGCTACGGCCCGCCCGGCGCCGGCAACGCGGTCTTCTCCGTCAGCTCCTTCATGGACAGCCTCCCGGCGGACGAACCCGTCGAGATCTGAGACGAACCGGCCCGCGCCGCGTATCCACTCCCGGAGTCGGGAGCACAGCAGGTACGGCAAAGGAGCGGAACGGCTGTGCGGCCGGACGTCGCCGTCCGGCCGCCCACC
>NZ_JBHYQH010000014.1:85018-100628 GCF_042746715.1 Streptomyces sp. NPDC058741
GGGGGTGGGCACAATTGTTTTACGTCAACGGGGGGGCGGGGGGGGGGGGGCGGGCCGGCCCCGCCCCCCCCCACAGCCGAAGCCCAGGATTCGAATACCCGGCTTGTCAGTGGTGTTCGTCACGTGAAAAGCTCGTCCCCTGCCCCGAGGTTTCCCCCAACTCCATTGTTGTCATGGTGAGTTGACCTCGCTTGTGGATGCAGGAGACTCATGCCCGACCTGCCGACCCCTCAGGACGCCTCCGAGGCCGCGCTGTTCTCCGAGTGCTGGGACGCGGTCCTCGCCTACGCCGACCTGTGCACCTCCGGCTCCACCGCCGCCGCACAACTGGGCCGCGAGGCGTTCGCGCACGGCATGCGCGAGATCCGCGACGCCGAAGCCTGCCCGGTCCGCGCAGCCGGCCGCCGCCCCGCCCGGCTGCCGCGCATCCCCCTGCTGCTGACCGCCGTACGCACCACCGCCGCCGCCTGGGAGGAGCAGGGCCAGGGCCACAAGCTCGACCCGGATCTGCGGCTGTGGCTCAACTCGGACAAGGCCGCACGCTACACCGGACCGCCCCTGCAGCGCCCGCTCGCGCTGCGCGGTCTGCGCGACCTGCAGCAGGCGGACGCCGAACTGCTGTGGCTGGCCGAGGTGGAGGCGCTGCCGCTGTCCCTGGTCGCCCGCCGGCTGGGCCTCGACCCGGGCTCCGCCGACGAGGAACTCCAGCAGGTGCGCAGCCTGTTCCGGGACCGCTGCCACCGCAATCACCTCGACACGCCGATGGACACGCGGTGCCGCAGCTACGCCCGGCTGCTGGACGCCGTCGCCCGCTCCTCGGTCGCCGACGCGCCCGGCGATCTCTCCCGGCACCTCGCCACCTGCGTGCAGTGCGCCGAGACCGCCGCCTGTCTGGGCCTGCACGGCGGAGGGCTGCCGGGCGCGCTGGCCGGCGGGGTGATCGGCTGGGGCGGACTCGCCTATCTGGAGCGCCGCCGCCGCGCCGCCGAGGTACGGCTCGGCGCCGGCCGCCCCGGCGCGACCGGAACAGAGGCCGGAGACGCACAGGACGGGGCGCAGAAGACGCGCGTCGCCCGCAACGGGCTGCTCGTGGCCGCCGTTCTCGTCTCCGCACTGGCCCTGGGCGTCACGCTCATGCCCTCCGGCGGGTCCGGCGGCGACTTCAAGGCGCGCGGCGAGGCCGACCGCCAGCCGGTGACCGACCCCGACCCCTCGCTGCCGGGCGCCCCTTCACTGCCGCCCGCGACCTCGAAGCCGGCCGGCCACGCCTCCGGGGACACGAAGGAGCCCCGCAAGCCCGAGGAGTCCGGCATGTCCGAGGGCAGGAACCGCCGCACCGAACCGCAGGGCACCTCCTCGCCCGCCGACCGGGACGAGCCCGAGGGGAGCGAGACCCCCGCCTGCCGGGTCGCCTACGACCTGGTCAACCAGTGGCCCGACGGCTTCCAGGCCACCGTCACCGTCACCAGCGCCGAACCCCTCGACTCCTGGCGCGTGTCCTTCTCCTTCCGGGACGGCCAGCAGGTCGGCCAGATGTGGGACGCCTCCGTCTCCCAGGACGGCTCGCGCGTCACCGCCACCGCCGCCGACTACAACAAGTCCGTCGCCGCGGGCGGCGACCTGGCGTTCGGCTTCCTCGCCTCCTGGCGCGGCAGGAACACACCGCCCCACGACTTCGAGCTGAACGGACGCGCCTGCACGAAAAGCGGTTGACGCGACCACGCCGTGACGGGATACCGTGACGGCGTTCTGCCAAGCGCAGAAGAGCAAGAAGAACTGAGCGACAAGGAGGTGTCGACCGATGACTGTCACTGCGACGAGCGCTGCCCGCATCCAGATCATCACGTCCACCTCCATGGCCGCCGGCTGATCCGACCGACCGTCGCGCCGGGGCCGACCTTGGAAAGGGTCACCCTTGTCCTCCAGTTCTGCTTCCTCCGTCTCCTCCGCGCTCGCTCCCTACGGCTGGGACGACGCGTGGGCCGAGGCGTTCACCCCCCACACCACCGAGGGACTGCTGCCCGGACGCGTCGTCCGGGTCGACCGCGGTCAGTGCGACGTCGCCACCGCGGGCGGGGTCCTGCGGGCCGACACCACGTTCGTCACCCCGCACGACCCGATGCGGGTCGTCTGCACCGGCGACTGGGTCGCCGTCGAACCCGGCGGCACCCCGCGCTACGTCCGCGCGTACCTGCCGCGCCGCACCGCGTTCGTCCGCTCCACCTCCTCCAAGCGGTCCGAGGGCCAGATCCTCGCGGCCAACGTCGACCACGCGATCGTCGCCGTCTCCCTCGCAGTGGAGCTCGATCTCGGCCGCGTCGAGCGGTTCCTCGCGCTCGCCTGGGAGTCCGGCGCGCAGCCCGTCGTCGTCCTCACCAAGGCCGACCTCGTGCCCGACGCCGCCACCCGCGCCCACCTCGTCCAGGACGTGGAGACCAGCGCGCCCGGCGTGCCGGTGGTGCCGGTCAGCGCCTTGGACGGGGACCGACTCGACGTGGTCGCGGCGCTCGTCGGCGGTGGCACCTCCGTGCTGCTCGGCCAGTCCGGCGCGGGCAAGTCGACCCTCGCCAACGCTCTGCTCGGCGAGGACGTCATGACCGTCCGGGCCACCCGGGACGTCGACGGCAAGGGCCGCCACACCACGACCACCCGCAACCTGCTCGTCCTGCCCGGCGGGGGCGTCCTCATCGACACGCCCGGACTGCGGGGCGTGGGCCTGTGGGACGCGGAGACCGGAGTCGGGCAGGTGTTCTCCGAGATCGAGGAGCTGGCCGAGCGCTGCCGCTTCCACGACTGCGCCCACGAGGCCGAGCCGGGCTGCGCGGTCCTGGCCGCCGTCGAGGACGGCGACCTCCCGGAGCGACGGCTGCACAGCTATCGCAAGCTCATGCGGGAGAACCAGCGCGTCGTCGCCAAGACCGACGCCCGCCTCCGTGCGGAGATCCGCAGGGAGTGGAAGCGGAAGGGAGCGATCGGAAAGGCGGCGATGGAGGCCAAGCGGGGGGCGCACTGGCGCGCGTAGCGGCTTGGGGCGGGGCGGGCGCGGCACGGGTTCCCGGGCCGCCGCGCCCGGCCTGGCCGTAGTGAGGGCCGTGCCCTCGGCAGGCGTCTGGTCCGGGGGTCCGGTGGTGGCGTCCAGCCGCGTCCGAGCGTCGTGTCCGATTTCCGCCAGCGGCCCGCCCGTCGGCGTCGGACACTGGATGCGTGACAGACCACGAGACGGACGAGGACACCAGGTACGAGGCCGTGCGCAGCCGCGACGCACGGTTCGACGGGGTGTTCTTCTTCGCTGTCGAGACGACCGGCATCTACTGCCGGCCGAGCTGTCCCGCGGTCACCCCGAAGCGGTCCAACGTCCGGTTCTTCACCACGGCCGCCGCCGCGCAGGGCTCCGGCTTCCGGGCCTGCCGGCGGTGCCGCCCGGACGCCGTGCCCGGCTCCGCCGAGTGGAACGTCCGCGCGGACGCGGTGGGCCGGGCCGTACGGCTGATCGCCGACGGCGTGGTCGACCGGGAGGGCGTCGCCGGACTCGCCGAGCGCCTCGGCTACAGCGCACGGCAGGTGCAGCGCCAGCTCACCGCGGAGCTGGGGGCCGGGCCGGTCGCACTCGCCCGGGCCCAGCGGGCCCACACCGCGCGCGTCCTGCTGCAGACGACCCGGCTGCCCGTCACCGAGATCGCGTTCGCCTCGGGCTTCGCCAGCGTGCGGCAGTTCAACGACACGATCCGGGCCGTCTACGCGTCGACCCCGAGCGCGCTGCGCGCCGCCGCCGCGCCGAAGGGCGGACGGGGCCGGCGCATCCCCGCTCCGGACGCCGGCATCCCGCTCCGGCTCGCCCACCGCGGCCGCTACATGGCCGGCCCCGTCTTCGACCTGCTGGAACGCGAGGCCGTCCCCGGCATCGAGGAGATCAGCGGCCCACCCGGCGGGCGCACGTACCGGCGCACGCTCCGTCTGCCCTACGGCACCGGCATCGCCGCCGTCGGCGAACGCCCCGGCAGCGCCCGCACCGGACACGGCCCCCACCCCGGCGGCTGGCTCGACGCCCGGCTGCACCTCACCGACCTCCGCGACCTCACCACCGCCGTGCAGCGGCTGCGGCGGCTGTTCGACCTCGACGCCGATCCCTACGCCGTCGACGAGCGCCTCGCCGCCGACCCCCGGCTCGCGCCCCTGGTCGCCGCCCGCCCCGGGCTGCGCTGCCCGGGCACCGCGGAACCGGAGGAACTGGCCGTGCGTGCGCTGGTCGACCGCACGGAGGCGGAACGGCTGGTACTCCGTTACGGCAAGGCCCTCGACACCCCCTGCGGCAGCCTCACCCACCTCTTTCCCGAGCCGTCCGTCCTCGCCGGGGCCGAACCGGGCGGCACCCTCGGCGCGCTCAGCGCCGCCCTGGCCGACGGTGCCGTACGCCTGGACCCGGGCGCCGACCGGGACGACGCGCACGACGCCCTGCGGGCCGTGCCCGGCCTGGACGCCCGTACTCTCGCCGAGATCCGCACCCGTGCCCTCGGCGACCCGGACGTGGCCCCGCCCGGCCTCGACGTCCCCGACAGCTGGCGCCCCTGGCGCTCGTACGCTCTGAACCACCTGCGCGCAGCGGGGGAGTGGGAGATGTGATGACCGACCCGACCTACTGGACCAGTGTGAGCTCCCCGCTGGGGCCCCTGCTCCTGACCGCCGCACCCACGGGCGCGCTCACCTCGGTGTCCGTGCCCGGGCAGAAGGGCGGGCGCGTGGTGCGGGACGACTGGCGCCGCGACCCCGGGCCCTTCCGCGCGGCCGAGGAGCAGCTCGCGGCGTACTTCGCCGGCGACCTGAAGGAGTTCCGGCTGCGGTGGCACGCCGAGGGCACCGCCTTCCGCGAGAAGGTCTGGGCCGCGCTGGACGACATCCCCTTCGGCTCGACCGTGACGTACGGCGAGATCGCCGCGCGCGTCGGGGCGCCCCGGGCGGCCGTCCGGGCCGTGGGCGGGGCGATCGGGGCGAATCCGCTGCTGGTGGTCCGGCCGTGCCACCGGGTGATCGGGGCGGACGGGACCCTGACGGGGTACGCGGGCGGACTGGACCGGAAGGTGCGGCTGCTGACCCACGAAGGGGTGCTGCCGGCCTGAGGGGCTCAGCCCGGCTCAGCCCCAGAACACCGCCCCCACCCAGGCCGCGGCGATCAGCTGGCAGGTGAACAGTTCGGCCAGGATGCCGGAGCCGCCCGCGCGCATCACGGTGCGCAGGGCGGTCCGGGCCTCGGCACGGCGGCCCAGGCGGTGCCGTTCGAACAGGTAGATGCCGGCCAGAAATCCCGGGATGGCTCCCAGGACGGGCACCAGGACGAAACCGAGGGTGGAGCAGGCACCGGCGTAGAACAGCATGCGGTGCGTCGAGCCGTCCGCGTGCAGCCGGCGCGGCGGCAGCGACCAGCGCACGCCCTGGGAGACGAGCAGCAGGACCGTGGCGCCCACCAGGACCCACCAGGCGACGGGCTCCGGGTCCTTCAGGGCCCACCACATGACCGCGGCCCACACCAGCCATGACCCGGGCACCGCGGGCAGCAGCACTCCGCACAGGCCGAGCAGGATGACCAGCCCGACCAGCAGGAGGTCCCACACTCCCATCTGACCAGACTGCCGGAACACGGAAGAAGACGCAGGTCAGCAGCGTGGCCGCGGTCGAGACCCGCAGGTCAGCCCGGCTGGCGGGTCCGGCGGGCACCATGTCGCACAGCCGTTCCACGGCTCACTCCACGCGCGGTTCGCGGCGGGTGCGGGGCCGGTTTTCCACAAGCCCCGTTCTCATCTGGCTCGTGGGGTGGACAATGACGGCATGAGCCAGCAGGGGGGAAGGCCCACCGGTCACGAGGACGAGTGGTGGGGGCAGTTGTACGACGACTCCACCGGCGACACGGGCCCCGCACCGGCCCCCGATTCCCTGGACGACCGCTTCGCCTCGGCGGCGGGCACGGTGGGCGAGCCGGAGGAATCCGACGGGGCGGGGGAGCAGCGGCCCGCGTCCGGTTCGGCGGCCGGAGGTTCCGGGCTCGACCTGTGGCTGAGCCCTCCGGACGCGTCGGCGGCGGGGCCCTCCGACGCGCAGCCGGTGCTCCCGGAGCCCCGGGCCGGGGCCGACGACGCGCCGGACGGGCCGCGTTCCGCAGACGGTGCCGTGCCAGGCGTCCCCGGGGAGCCGCCCTCGGCCCAGCCGACCGGGCCCGCCCCCGCCGGCACCCGGCCCACGACACCGGCGCCCGGCACGCCGTGGACCGCCCCTCCGGCCCCGGCCGGCCCGCCGTCCGCCGCACCGGGTCCGGTCGTTCAGCCGCCGTCATCGCGAGCTCACGACAACCCGCCGCCTCCCGTCGCCCCGCCGGGGACCGCACCGGATCCGGGTGCTCAGCCTCGGGTGTCCCGGCCTCCCGCCGCCCCACCCGTCCACGCCGCCCCACCCGCCCCTGCCGATCCCGGCGACCAACGGCCCACCTCACCCCCCGCCCCCGTCCCGCCGCCCCCCTCCACCGCCCTGTCGGCCACCGGGTTCCGCGCCCCACCGCCTCCCTTCGCCCCCCATCCCGATCCCGACGGCGACGACCCCGGCCCCCGGATCGAACCGGTCGCGCCCGCCCCCCGGGTTCGCGGCCACGTCGGGGCCCGGCCCCCCACCTATGACGCCGAGCCCACCGCGCTGCCCGCCGCCGACCCGGACGAGCTCGGTGATCTCGTCGCGGACACCGTGCTCGACGGGGCCCGGTACGGGGCCTGCACCCTGCGCGCCGCGTCCGTGCGGGGGGACTCCGCACGGTACCGGGGGGAGCCCCGGCGGGACTCGCTGCTGACCGCGCGGTTCGGGACCGGGGAGCGCGCGCTGGTGCTCGTGGCGATGGCGACCGGGGCCCGGGCCACGCGGGGCGCGCACCGGGCGGCGGCCGAGGCGTGCCAGTGGATCGGGCGGGCTGTGGGGCGCAGTCACGCGCGGCTGGTGGACGACATACGAGGCGGCCGGCGCGGCGACCTCAGGTCCGGGCTGCACCGCCTCACCGACCGCAGCCTCGGCAGACTCCGCGCCAGCGCCGCCGAACAGGGCGTCGAACCGGAGGAGTACGCGGCGAGCCTGCGCTGCCTGCTGCTGTCCGGGGACCCCGCCTGCCCCACCCGGGTGTTCTTCGGCGTCGGACCGGGTGGGCTGTTCCGGCTGCGCGAGGGAGCGTGGCAGGACATCGAGCCGCGGGTCGCCGAGGCCGAGGGCGGGGCCGTCGTCGGGTTCGGGTCGCCGCCCGCCGAGTCCCCGGGCGGCGACCGGCTCACCCTGGACCTGGGCGTCCCGACGCCGCCCAGCGCCTACGAACCGGCCCCGGAGCCGCCCCGCGAGCCCTTCCGGTTCCGCACCTCCATCGCCCGCCCGGGTGACACGCTCCTGATGTGCAGCGCCGGCCTCGCCGACCCCCTGCGCGGCGAACCGGAACTGGGCGACCATCTGGCCGACCGGTGGTCCGGGCCCGAGCCGCCGGGCCTCGCCGCGTTCCTCGCCGACTCCCAGGTCCGGGTCAAGGGGTACGCGGACGACCGCACGCTGGCCGCGGTCTGGGAGGCGTGAGGGTGGCCCTCGTCGACGTCGTGACCGATCCCGACGCGCTGTCCGCCCCCCCGAAGTTCAACGCGGAGACGGTGACCGGCTTCGCCCTGTCTGCGTCCAAGGTCGTGCCGGGCGGCGCGGCCGGGCGGCCGGACCGGGCGGATGCCGCAGATGGTCCGCTCCCCTCTGCGCGACGTGCCCAGGCCGTAGGCTCCAGCCGGTCCGGCTCCGGCGCCGTCACGACGGGGTGCGCATCTCCACGGCGTGCTTCTCCGCGTCGCGGGCGGCGATCTCGGTCATGAGTCCGGAGGATTCCCGGGTGGCGAGGTCGAGGGCCTGAGCGGCGACGGCCGCGCTGTACCGCTCCGCCAGATCGACCGCGGTCTCCCGGTCGGTCCGGTAGGCGTCACCGAGAATGGCTCTCAGCCGTGGTGCCCGCTCCAGCTGCCGTCGCTCGAACTCCCGCCACCACGCTTCCTTCTTCGTCTCCCCGATCCGTTCGACGAGCGCCTCGAGTGCGTGTGCTCCCAGGAACGCCCAGTAGGCGGAGTCGGGTGAGAACGTGTCACCGCCGCGGGCGTACCTCACCGGGACGTGCCGCATGGCGCTGTAGAGCGGCAGGTAAGGGGATCCGAGAGGTGTGCTCACGGCCTGCCAGATCAGCCCGGTCAGTTCCCGGGGCAGACGCCGGTCGAGGACGATGACGTGGCTCTCCGCCGTCTTCTCGTAGCCGATCGGCCGGGTGGCCCTGCCGTCGAGCACCGTGCCGTCGTAGGTGGCGCGAAGGACGCGCATGACGTCGGATACATCCAGTTCCCGATCGGGTGCCAGGAACAGGGGGTACTGCACCTGCCGCTCCGGCTGGACGAGTGACGGTGTCAGCTTGCTCTGGGCCAGCCAGACGCGGTCCACGTTGTAGGGGTTGCCGAGCACACCGAACGCCTTGGCGAAATTGAAGGAGGCGCGACGGGGAGCGTCGAGGAGTCGGTGCTTCTCCGTGAACTCGAAGAGACCAGGCGAGTGGCGTACGGAATCGGCATCCAGATCGACGTCGTGCACCCGCATGTCGTTGGCCACGGCGATGTAGGCCCCGTCGGGCACACGTACCGCGATCCAGTGGTGGCCCGCACCGATCTCGATGTACCAGCACGCGTCCGGATCGCCGATGAGGAGGCCGTTCGCCTCGCTCGCCCCGTACGTCTCGACGTAGGAGCCGACGAGGTCGACCCCGTGCCGGGCGGAGGTCGCCTGCGGCAGGACGAGAGTCGGAAGGATCGACTCCTCGACACCCGCCGGCTGGAAGGGATCAGCCGCTTTCGCCCGCTCGTTCGTCTCCATGGAATTGGTCGCGGACACCGCCACGTTGCACGCGTTGACCCCGCGCTCCTCGAAGAAGTAGTGGTCGCCGACCGCGTGAGTGGCCTCCGCCGCGCCGATCGCGTCCGGCATGGCACTGTAGGGGATCACGGCATCGGGCACCGGGACGCGCAGGCCGTTGCCCAGGGTCCAGGTCCCGTCCCGGACGGACGACGTACCGCTGACCGCGTACTGCGGCACCCGCCGAAAGGCGAGGTACTTGTCGCAGTTGGGCCGGGTGAAGTCCTCGTTCCTCGCCAGGACCAGCACGTTGCCCTCGGTCGCATGCTTCCCTGCCATGATGCTGGTGCACATGAGGGGACCTTCCGTCAGGCCGGGTCGGCCTTCTCTTCAGCAGGGCACCTGGCTACGGAGCCAGTCGTCGACCACCTCGCGTGGGACGCCGTGGGTGCGGCAGTGCAGCGCGTCCGTCCCCAGCCACGGGGTCTCCGGCCTGGGCTGGATGCCCACGACGCTGTGTTCCGGCAGAGCCTCACCGTAGGCGGCCAGGGCGGCCTCGTCGTGCTTCTCGTGCGGCGACCCGGCCAGCGGAACGTAGACGTGGTCGTTGAGGATGAGACTGTTGACGTAGGCGGCCGTGGTGGCCGGGGTCTCCGCGCCGGGGATGTAGACGTTCTGGCACATGACGCGCGTCACCTCGAAGCCCTCACCGGCGAACCGCGAGGCGATGGCGTCGAGTTTCTCCGCGACCCTGGGGTCCTGCGACTTGGCGATCAGGACCTTTCGCCGGGCCAGGAACTTGCCCCAGCAGTCGATGTGCCCTATGTACGTCCCGGTCGGGTCCGCGAAGACGAGGTAGGTGTGAATGCCCATGAAGCGGTTGAACTGCTCGAGGATGTACTCCATCCGCTGGGCGATCACGTCCTGGCTCGGGTGCATCGTCTGGTCCCGCCGCGCCACGGGCAGTTCGTTCTGCGTGGCCACCAGGTAGGAGGAGGCGATGACTCCGTCCCCGGTCACCATGTAATTGCCGCCGACCTCCAGGAGGCCTGTGCAGTACCAGTTGTGCGGAGGGATCTGCTCGAGCCGCTTGCTGTGCCAGCGAGCGGCGTCCCAGGAACGAATCGGCGCGTTCAGGTAGTCGGAGAACTTGGCCGCCCCCGCGTCGTCGTTCGGGCGGAAGATGCCGAGTCCCTGACGAGGCGTGACGTGTTCGGCACCCTCGACCAGGCCGACCGCGCCGCCTCCCAGGCTCGTGTAGATGTGTTTCGCCACTCCGAAGTGTCCGGTCGTCTCGTTCTTCACCCACCAGGGCGCGTAGTCACGGGTCCAGTAGGTGTCGGTGTCCCACGGCACCAGATGAAGCCGCTCCGGTGCGAACGGGAGATCGAACTGGCGGGCACTTCGTGCCAGACGGCCGCGCAAGGTGGCCAGCTCCTCCGGATCGTCGCAGAGGACGAATATCTCCACCGGCCTGCCGGTGCCGATCTGCTGCATGCGGATGATCAGCTCGTCGGGGATGCCGAACGACCGGGGCTTCGTCGGAGGAAGCTGTATGTGATCACTCGGCTGCGCGACCACGCCGGGACAGGCGATCAGGACACCGCCCATGGGCGCGAACTCCGGAACGGCTCGCACGGGAGAGGGCCGGTGGTTCTGGTAGACGTCGTCCGGTGGGGGCGTGAAGGGCAGACCCGTTTGCTGCTCGAAGGCGCGGGTGAGCATTTCGGGACCAGGCCGGCGCATAGGGTGCCGTGCGAAGTTTTTCATGGCACTACTCTCGCGATGTGTGCGTTGACCGGAATATTGGTGGCATCGATGCTCGGCAGCTGGCCATGGAAGTCGAACTCGAGGTTCACTTCCGGCCTGAAGATGAGGCAGTGGGTGGAGCCTCCGAAGTGGAACATGCCCAGTTCGTCACCCTTCTTCACGTGCTGCCCCTCGTACACGCTGATGTCGCACGTGGAGACTTCGGCCATGCCCACGGGCAGTACGCACATGAGCCCGATGGCGGGATCGTCGGCCTCGATGAAAATCATCGCCCGGGTGGCGACCTCCGTGATGTACCCCTGCGACTCGTTCGGTCCGGAAGGGTCGTACCCTTCCTCCGGGGTCTCGGAGTAGTACGTCCCGTCCTGGACGTATGCCTTGACGACGCGTCCCGCGACGGGGCTGTGCCAGCGGTGGTAGCTGAATGCGCTGAGGAAAGCCTGGTAGACGGTGCCGCCTGTGAACCGGTCCGTCCACGGGTCATTGGCGAGCATATGGATCAGGGAATAGGGCTGTCCCTTGATCCAGAAGCGGTCCTTGTCCCTGACATCGGTGCTCAGGCGGTAGGGGGCCGACTCGCAGGCGTTGGTGATGACGCGGCTGTCATCGGGTTCCGCCACCGGCCGTACGCCCTGGCGGAACCGGCGTGTGAAGAACTCGTCCCAGGAGTTGAACCCGAAGTGCGGCTTCGTCGTCTCGCACTCGTAGGTGTCGGCGAAATGCGGCATGTGCTGGGTGAGCGCGGGCCTGCCGAACCATCCCGTGTCACTCTCGTTCAGGACGGCGGCCGAGTCGGAGGACCTCAGGAAGACCGCCCACTCGTCGAGCATCTTCTTGAACTGGGCGTTGACCTTGTCGTTCAAGAAGGCCGCGAATCCGGCATGTGTCCCCATCGCCCAGTCGAGAATCGCGTTGATGGGGAAACCCACGAGGCCACTCTCGTTGTATTCCGGGGCGTGCGTCATGATGCGATTGAAAAGACGCAGCATTTGTTCGACGGTCTTGACCTGTGGCTCGTTGGTCGGCGTCTCCTTGTACGGCACCTGCTCAAGCATGAAAGAGAAGAGCATATGGACTTCGGGGTCTTCTCGGATGAGCCTGGCGAAATCCTCGATCACGGGGAGGAGTGGGGCTTCCCGTGTCGTCTCGACTTCATCGATGAGATCGTCCAGCCATCGACGGAGAAATTCCTGGTCCGAAGGAAGCCAGTTTCCGACCCGGAACGGCTTTGTCGCGGTCGCCATGATGTCTCCTGTTCGCGTGCCGCCCACGCGTGGACGCCCCGCTTTTCGGCGGCCCATGAGCCGGGGGCTCGCTGCCGAGCGCAGAGCCGGGGGCGAGAGAGATCGCCTGGAGAATTCCCTGGAGAAAAGGTCCGGGCGAATCTGCCCTGACCTGGATCTGGAGGGGCTGTAAGATGCCCTTTATGACAGTCTGCGACGCTGTGGGCAGGCCCGCAACCAGACGTCCCGTCTCCTGCCGAGATCGAATCCTGAATTTGATTCCCGGACGTGAGGGGAATGCACACGTCGTTTCGGCCGGTGAGACGACGGTCGCCGACGGGGGCGGTGAAGGGCCCCGACGCGCGGGAGGAGATCCCTAGTCCGACGGAGCCCACCGGCGTGCCGAGGTGTCGTACGTGTACCGGGGCAGGCCCGTGAGGGAGCTGGTGCGGAACGGGCTGCCGCCGTCGTCGACCCGGACCGTGCCCCGGCGGCCCTGGGAGGACCAGTCCAGCTCCAGGTACCAGCGGCAGTCGCACCCCTGCGTCCGGGCGGTGACCAGCAGCACCTCGGGGTCCCGCGCCGAGACGCGGTACGGCAGGCTCACCGCCGGGATCGGCGTGCCGGCGTCGCTCCCGGCGACCGCGCGGGCGAGGGGGCGGTCCTTGTCCAGGTCCACGTCGAAGGAGCGCGGGGTGAGCGCGCCGCCGCAGCCCTGGTCCATGGCGTAGGCGTTGCCCCCCGCGGGGGTCTGACGCCCCACCACGCGCACGCGCAGCGCCTCCAGGACGACGGCCGTGTCGGTCCGGCCCTGCACCGACAGCCGGACGATCGTCTCGCCCCCGTGCACCGCGCTCTGCGTCGCCGCCCAGGTGCCCGCGTCCTGCGGGGCCGGGGGCGGCGGCACCTGTTCCGGCGGTTCGGCGATCACGTAGTCGTGCCCGCAGCCGTACTTCCAGGCGTGGGAGTCGGCGGACCAGGTGAGGGGCGGTGCGGCGGCCGGGCCGCGGTCCGGTGGGGTGCTGGTGCGGGCCGAGGCCGAGGGGGCGGCCTTCTTCCCCGGGGTGGTGGCCGAGGGCGAGGGCGGCTCGGACGTGCGGGAGTCGCGCGGGGTGGGGGAGGGAGAGGCGGAGCGCCGGGCGGGTGCGCCGCCTTCCGGGCTGCCGGTCGCCGCGGGGCCTCCGGCCGCCGTACGGGCAGGGCCGTCGGCGGCGGCGCGCCGGCCGTCGGGCAGCGCGGCCGGACTCCCGAGTGCCGCCAGCACGGCACAGGCGGCGGCCAGCCCCACGGCTGTCCGCCGGCGGCGGTACGAGGAGCGCGCCGGGCGCGGGGAGCGGGCGAACGCGGCGTCGTCGCCCCGGCCTGCGGCAGTCGCGTCGTCCGTGCCCGGGGGTACGGCGACCACCGTCTTGGGGGGCGTGGTCCCGGCGGCTTCGTTGGCGGGTGGGGTTTCGGCGGCCTCCGTATCCGGCGTGGACACGGCGGCTTCCTTGCCGAGCGTGGTCTTGGCCGTCTCCGTGCCGGGCGTGGCCTCGGTCGCCTCGTCGCCGGGTGTGGTTTCGGCTGCCTCCTTGCCGGATGCGCCCTCGGCCGCCTCCCTTCGGGGTCTTCGCCGGGACGCCACCGCCAGGAGCCAGCGGCGGTGCAGTTCCAGGCGCTCCTGGGCGGTCGCGCCGCAGAGGGCCGCGAAGCGTTCCACGGGGGCGAAGTCGACGGGGACCGCGTCCCCGGCGCAGTAGCGGTGCAGGGTCGAGGTGTTCATGGCCAGACGGCGGGCCAGGGAGCCGTAGCTGCGGTCCGTGCGGTCCTTCAGCGACCGCAGCAGCGCCGCGAACTCCCCGACGTCGCCGAGGTCCTCGTGTCCCGACACCGTTCCCCCGTCTCCTGCGTCGACCCGGCCCGGGACGGTATCCCAGGCACCCCATGTACCTGCACGTCAGAGGGGCTGGGATGGTTCCACCCCCGTCGATCGGGCGCGGGCCGTTGCGCCCGTCCGCCAAGACCGCCGATGCTCTTGGTGTCGCACCGGACGGGCCCGGGCCGGCCGGCCCGCGCCGCGACGGTATCCGACATCCACGCACTGACCCACGGGGGGACACCCATGCCCATGCGCATCCGGACCGGCACGCTCACCGCGCTCACCGCCGCGGCCCTCGCCGCCGGCACGGTCCTCACCGCCCCTGCGGCGGGCGCCGCTCCGAAGGCCGTCCAGCCCACGTTCCTGTCGGCGTCCCAGCTGCCGCCGCACCCGTTCTCCGCCTGGACCGCCGGTCCGGTCACCGCCGGCTTCCCGGAGGAACGCGGCTCCTGCCTGGGCCCGGAGGGGCTGCCCGGTGACGACTACCGGCACCGGGCGTTCTGGACCGACCTGGACACCAGCGCAGTGCAGGTCACCGTCGTCACGGGCTCCACCGCCAAGGCCAAGGCCCTGGCGAAGGCACTGGACGACAGGATCCGTACCTGTGCCGACCGCATCGAGGACTCCTCCCCGGACACCCGGGCCGAGGGCCGGTACTACGGCACGCTGCCCGTCGAGGAGGGCGCCCGCGTCCGGGGTCTGCACACGGAGACGGACTACGGCGCCACCGACATCTCCCTGCTGTCCGTCGGACGCGACGGCAAGACCGTCACCGTCGTCGAGTGGGGGCAGATGGGCGACTTCGACGACGCGCCCGTGGCCGCGTTCAAGAAGACGACCACCACCGCCGTCAACAAGCTGTACTGATGGCGCGCTCACGGGGCCGTCCTCCGCCACGGGGGTGGGGAGGACGGCCCCGTACCGGTCGGTGTCCCCGAAAGGCCGTCGTGGTCCGGCCAACTTCACCGCACCGCCGGGGACGCGACTGGGCCGCCCCGGCCGTTCACGGCGTACGCCGGGATCGGCGCACGGCCGTCGGCCCGTGCTCCGATCTCGGGCCGTCAGGATCCGCCCCGGGACGCCCCGCCGCCGTCCTCTCGTCCCCCTGCCGCGCCCGCGGCACTGCTCGAGGCCGCCGAGCATGTGCCATCCGCCCCGGTCGCGTGGCCGAACACCGGTTGTCGACCATCCGGCATGACTGGCGCGTGTGCCAGAGGGCATGCATCCCCTGAACGTGTTCGAGCTGGAGGGGAAGCGACATCGGCGCGCGGGCGGGGGACATGGAGAGGCAGGCACGACGGGGCGGTCCCATCACGGTGGAGGCCTTCCCGGCACAGACGGCGCAGGACAGGACCGACGACCTCACGGAGCGGACGGCGGAGCCTCGGTTGAGGCGCAGACTCGGGCGGGCGGACCTGCGGGCCGTGCCGGAGGCCCGCAAGGCGCTGCGGGAACTGCTCGGGCACTGGGGGAGGCCCGGGCGATCGGACATCACCGACATCGCGGAGTTGCTGACCAGCGAACTCGTCACCAATGCGATCGTGCACACCGACCACGACGCGGTCCTGACGGCCACGGTCGGGCCGCGCGGACTGCACGTGGAGGTGCGGGACTTCGTGGCCCGCAGACCGCGCGTGCGCCTGTCGGTCGCCGACGACGGTACGAACGGCAGGGGGCTCTTCCTGGTGCAGTCCCTCGCGGACGCCTGGGGGGTCCGGCCGCACGGAGTGGGCAAGGCCGTCTGGTTCGAGCTGGGCGCCGAGGCGGCGTGAACACCGAGGGGGGGCCGGCCGGGGGGCGGCCCCCCGCCCGGGGCCGGGGGGCAAAGGGCGGAACGGGAAGCGGGGGGGGGTGGAGGTGGGAGCGGTGCCCGGGGTCC
>NZ_JBHYQH010000014.1:100638-115280 GCF_042746715.1 Streptomyces sp. NPDC058741
GGCGGCCCCCTGGGTGGGGTCTGGGCGTGGGGTTGCGGGGGGGGCGCGGGGGCGGGGTCACCCGCGGGGGGGCGGGCCCGCCCGCCCCCCCCCCCTCCGTGTGCCGGTGCCCATCGGGCTAACCGAACTGCTGCTCGAGGTCCTTGAGCTTGCGCTCCAGGGAGTCCAGCCGCGGCAGCGCCATGGTGTCGTCCTCCGCGGTGAGGTCGACGGTCACGGGGTCAGACCCTTTGCGGACCGGCTGAAGGGAGGGACGCGAGCGGACGGGCAGGGCCTCCGGCGCCGATATGGCAGGCTCCGCGGAGACCGGTGAGGAACCGCGCTCCACCTGCACCTCCATCTGCCGGCTGCCGCCCTCTCCTCCGCCTCCGCGGCCGAGGTAGCCGCGGTGGCCGCGGCTGATCGCCTTCAGCTGAGCCCGCTCCACCCGCTGCTGGTCGCGGCGCCGCTGCCGGGCCTCGTCCTTCTTGCGCTTGTCGTCGCGCACCTCGTCGACCGCCTCGTCCAGGCTGCGCACGTTCTCCAGCAGCATCAGCGACCAGGCCCTGTACGTCTCCCTGGGGGCCCGCAGCCAGCGCACGATGCGGATCTGCGGCAGCGGGCGCGGCACCAGGCCCTGCTCGCGCAGGGCGGCCCGGCGGGTCTGCTTCAGCGCGCGGTCGAAGAGCACCGCCGCCGAGAGGGACATGCCCGCGAAGAAGTGGGGGGCGCCCGCGTGGCCGAGTCCCCGGGGCGCGTGCACCCAGTTGAACCAGGCCGCGGCGAGGGCGAACGTCCAGACCAGTATCCGGGAGCCGAGCGCGGCGTCACCGTGGCTGGCCTCGCGCACCGCGAGCACGGAGCAGAACATCGCGGCACCGTCCAGGCCGAACGGGACGAGGTACTGCCAGCCGTCGGTCAGGCCGAGGTTCTGCTCGCCGAAGCCGACCAGGCCGTGGAAGGAGAGGGCGGCCGCGACGGCCGCGCAGCAGAACAGCAGGACGTAGGAAACGGTGCCGTAGAGGGCTTCCTTGCGTCTGCGGCGCTCCTCGCTGCGCTCCCAGGAATCGTCCGCGCTCGTGTCCTTGACCGAGGAACGCTTGCCGCGCGCGAGCACCGCCACCGCCGCCAGCATGCCCAGGAGGAGTACGGCGCCCGGAAGCAGCCAGTTCAGCGATATGTCGGTCAGTCTCATCTGGGTGGTCCCTTGCATTGGGATAGGGCGTGACGCCCGCCATGGTGGCCCAATCCCGACGGCCCTCAGGGGGTTTCGGGGCAAGAGGCCGCCCAGGAGGTGCAAGGGAAATGCCCAGGGCGGCGTTCTGCTCGAACTGCCGCTTGAGGGGCGGGAGTTGAGTTCGAATAAGACTACCTGTACGAGTGGTTCTCCGGAAAGTTCCCGTGACAGGTGAGGAGGATGTGAAGCGCCTGTGGGTGTGTGGGGACACCGTGGCGCGACGATCTTACGGGACGGTCGGAGTCACGTTGTTGACGGCCCGTCAACTCGCGTTCGCCAGCGCCCGGGTGACCCGGTCGGCGTCGCAGGTGCGCGGGCAGGTGGCACAGGTGTCCTGCGGGCGCAGCGTGTAGAACATGCAGCAGCTCACGCGGTCCCGGGTGCGCAGGGGCTCACCGGCGGGCCCGGTCAGCTCGCGGAACGCCGCCGTGCCGACGTACGGCTTCGTCGCGCCCGGCAGGAGCAGCTCCAGCTCGCGCATCGCGCGCCGCTCCTCGATCTCCCCGAGCAGCTGGGCGACGTACCACAGGCCCTCGACGATCTCGTCCGTCGCCATGCCCCACAGGGCCCGGCCGCGGCGGCGCATCCGCGGGCCGAAGCCGGCCAGGACCGGCTCCAGGTGTTCGGCCACCGCGGCCCGCACCTCCGCGCGCAGGGCCTCCTCGTCCGGGACGACCCGGGCGCCGGGCAGCGCGGCGGCCTCGTCGCCGGGCAGGCAGGCGAAGCCGGCCGGGCGGACGGCCAGGTGCCCGAGGGGGTGGCCCGGGGCGGCGCGGTCGTACGAGACGTGCGTCAGGGGGTAGCGGGGGACCCGGCGCTCCAGGAACCACGGCACGGTGAACAGCAGGCACGCGGGCCAGGCGTAGCGGTGCAGGCCGAAGCTCGCGACGACGTCGGGGCGGGCCTGCTGGGCGTAGTCGCGCCGGATCTGCGCCTCGTCCCAGGCGAGGTACGCGTCCAGCGCGGGGCCGGCGGCGGCCAGGTCCGCTGCCGTGACGTGGCGGCCGTCGGCAGGGGCCTGCTCACCGGGAGCCGGTTCGGTGACGGCGAGCCCCGGGAGGACCCCGGCCAGGCGGGCGTAGGCGCCGGAGACGGCCGAACGGGGCACGGGCATGCGATCACCGATCCACGTCTGGGGGGAAGAGGCCACCGAGGGCGGGGCTCTAAAGGTAAGCCTAACCTAACTGATGATCCTCGGGATTTGAACTGGCGGCCGAGACGCTTAGGGTGCTTGACGGCCGAGTGACAAGCCGCCGTAATGACCCCAAGTGCCGCAAGTACCGACACGTCCCGAGGAGGACCCTTGAAGCAGGGCGCGCAGGGCCCCGCCGGGACGGGGGCCGGGCAGGCCCCCCGGGTGCCTCGGCAGCCCGGACCGGTGCGGGGCGAGCACATGCACTGCGAGCCGGTCGCTCCCCCCGTGCGGCCGGTCGTCCAGCGGGCCTCCGTGCGCGGGCAGATCCTGGACGCGCTGCGGGCCGCTCTCGTGGCGGGTGACCTGCGGCCCGGGGAGGTGTATTCGGCGCCGGTGCTCGGGGAGCGGTTCGGGGTGTCGGCGACGCCCGTGCGGGAGGCCATGCAGCAGCTGGCCCTCGAAGGGGCCGTCGAGGTGGTGCCGAACCGGGGGTTCCGGGTCGTCCGGCGGGGGGTTCGGGAGCTCGCGGAGCTGGCGGAGGTGCGGGCGCTGATCGAGGTGCCGGTGATGCTGCGGCTGGCCCGTACGGTGCCGGCCGAACGCTGGGCGGCGCTCCGGCCGGTCGCCGAGGCGACGGTCCGTGCGGCGTCCTCCGGCTGCCGTGCCACCTACGCGGAGGCGGACCGGGGGTTCCATCGGGCGGTGCTGTCCCTGGCCGGGAACGAGCAGCTGGTCAAGATCGCGGACGATCTGCACCGGCGGGCGCAGTGGCCGCTGGTCGGGGGCGGTCCTGGGGTGCGGGGGCGGGCCGATCTGGTGGCGGACGCGCATGAGCACACGGCCCTGCTGGACGCGCTGATCGCGCGGGATCTCGAGGTGGTGCGGGTGTTGGTGGGGGAGCACTTCGCGGGCGCGGGGTGAGGCCGCGGGGGTGGGGTGCCTGCGGGGGTCTGTGGCCGGTTCGGTGGGGGTGCCTGCGGCCTCGGGCCGCGTGGGTGGGTGCCTGCTGCTTTCCGCGGCCGGTTCGGTGGGGGTCCGCGGGGTTGTCGGGTGGGTCGTGGTGTGGTGGGTGCCTGCGGGGGTCTGTGGCCGGTTCGGTGGGGGTGCCTGCGGCCTCGTGCCGCGTGGGTGGGTGCCTGCGGCTTTCCGCGGCCGGTTCGGTGGGGGTGCGCGTCGCGCCTGCCCGCTTTGTGGGGCGGGGGCGCGCCGGGGAGTGTCCGTCCTCGGATCGGCGCGACGGAGTTGAGTGACGGCTGACTGGCGCTGACGCGCCGGCCGCTGCGGGCGGGCGGCCCCCCGGCACGTCCCCTTGTGCCGTGCGGGCGCGGCGTGGCTTGCCCGTGAGTCACGCCCCTCCCTGGGGGCTCACCGGAGGCCCTCAAGCCGTCGCGGGCGGCGGTGCCGGGGTCAGTCGGCGGGCCAGCCACGTGGGGACTCCGTCGAGAAGGCGGAACAACCGCCGGGCCTCCTCCCGGAGCCGGGACGCCTCCGGCTCCGTCTCCGCGTCGGCCAGGGACACCAGGGCGGGGGCCGTGCCCACGAGGTAGCCCAGTTCCTCGCGGATGCGCAGGGACTCGGCGAAACCGTGCCGGGCCTCGGCCAACTCGCCGTCGCGCAGGGCGAGTCCGGCGAGGTGGCGCCAGGTGAAGGAGAGCAGCAGCGGGTTGGCGTGGGCCGTCGCGCCCGCGTGGGCGCGACGGTAGGCCGCCCGGGCCGCCTGGGGCGCGCTCGTCAGGTTCTCCGCCACCAGCCCCCGGCGGAAGTCCAGCACGGCCCGCTGCGGAGCCCCCGGAGGGACCAGTGCCGCCGCCCTGCCCAGGGCGGCCCGCGCCTCGTCGGCCCGGTCCCGCACCGCGAGGATCGTCGACGCGTAGGCCAAGTACCCGCGTTCACAGGCGGCCGCGCCGCGCTCGTCGTCGCTGTGGGCCAGTGCCTCGGCCGTGCGCAGCGCGTCCTCGGCCTCCTCCCAGCCCCGCTCGGTGTAGAGGCACCGTTCGACCAGCAACGACGCGCGTTGCAGCGCCGCCGCGGGAGTGGTCGGCAGCAGCAGTGCGGCCGCGTCGGCCCAGCATCCGCGGGAGCGCAGCCGCCATACCGCGGTCTGGAGGGGATCGTCACCTGCGGTCGTTCCGTTACCAGACATGGCGGTATGCGCCACGTTGCCCTCCCCGAGCACGCCATCGAGCTGTTGAGTCGTGGCGGCATCTCAGCACGAATCGCGGCGTCGGGCCAAGAGGGTGGGTGAAGGAATTCACAAAGTCGTCTTCCTCCGACCGGGCCGGGACGTCCTTCGTCTCAGCTCATGCGCAGGGCCAGGAAGAAGTCCAGCTTGTCCTCCAGGCGCGACAGGTCACGACTCGTCAACTGCTCGATTCGGCCGACTCGGTAGCGCAGCGTGTTGACGTGCAGGTGCAGCCGGGTGGCGCAGCGGGTCCAGGAGCCGTCGCAGGCGAGGAAGGCCTCCAGGGTGGGGATCAGTTCGGCGCGGTGCCGGCGGTCGTAGTCGCGCAGGGGGTCCAGGAGGCGGGCGGTGAAGGCGCGGCGGACGTCGTCGGGCACGAAGGGGAGCAGCAGGACGTGGGAGGCGAGCTCCTGGTGGCCCGCGGCGCAGACCCGGCCCGGGCGGGCCGCGGCCACGCGCCGGGCGTGGCGGGCCTCCTCCAGCGCGCCGCGCAGGCCCTCCGCCGAGTGGACCGCCGCGCTGACGCCCAGGGTGAGGCGGCCGTCCCCGTCGAGGCCGGCCGTGAGCGGGTCCCGTACCGACTCCAGGAGCGCGTCCGCCAGGACCCCGGTCTCCGAGCCGTCGTGCTCCACCGCGACGGCGGGCAGCGGGACCAGGGCGATCGCCTCGTCGCCGGTGTGCGCGACGGCGATGCGGTCCGAGTGCTCCGGGCCGACGAGGATCTCCTCCAGGAGGGCCTGGGCGACCGGGCCCGTCTCGATCGCGGCACCGTCCCAGTCGACCCGGGCCACGACCGCCTGCCAGTGCGGCGCGGCGCCCAGGCCGGGCAGCAGGACCGGGGCGGCGACCCGCAGGCGGGCGGCGATCTCGGCGGGGGCCGCGCCCGTCTGGACCAGTTCCAGGACCTCCTGGGCGAGACGGCGGCGGACCGTGCGGGCGGCGTCGCGCCGGTCCCGTTCGACGGCGATCAGCTGGGTGACGCCGTACAGCAGGTCGAGGCGCTCCTCGGCCCAGTCCCCGGCGTCCGCCTCGACGGCCAGCAGCCAGTCGGACAGCACCGTCTCGCGGACGTCCCGGGCGGTCTGCGGGGCGCGGCCCGTGGAACGGACCGGGAAGAGCGAGTAGGTGGTGGAGCCCAGGAGGACGCGGTGGGGGCCGCGGCGGCCGGAGCGGGTGGCCGACAGGTGCTCGCCCGCCAGCCGGCCGCACGCCTCCGCGGGCAGGGCGGGTCCCGCGGCCTCGGAGCCGGCGATGAGGCGGCCGGTGGGGGACAGCACCCAGGCCCGCAGGTCCAGGTCGGAGCCGAGCAGGTCCAGCACCACGTCCGGCCCGCCGCCCGCCGGGCCCGAGGTCATCATCCGGCGGTGCCGGTCCACCACCGCCGCGAGGTCCCCGGCCCGCTCGCCGGAGACCTGCCGCACGACGTGCTCGGTGATCGTCGCGAACGCCACCGACTCGTGCACCGCGAACAGCGGCAGGCGATGCCGGGCGCAGGCCGCGACCAGGTCCTCCGGTACGTCGCCCAGCTCGGCCTCGCCCGCGGCCAGGGCCGTCACCCCGGCCTGCACCAGGATCCGGACGAACGGCTCCGAGTCCGCGGCGTCCCGGCGCCAGGCCAGACCGGTGAGGACCAGCTCGCCGCCCGAGAGGTAACGGCTGGGGTCGCGCAGGTCGGTGGTCATCACGCCGCGCACGGTGCGGTCCAGCTCGTCCTGGCCGCCGAGCAGCTTGAGGCCCAGCGCGTCCGTGTCCAGCAGTGCGCGCAGCCGCATTCTCGTCGCCGCCGTTCTGTGTCTCGAAATCTATGGTGGATCTGAAGCATGTACGGAGGGGAACGCCTGACCGGTGGGCCGGTGGGCGAGGCGCGCCGCCCTGGAGCAGGATCCCGACTGTGTCCCAGGTCACGCGGCTGTGTCGCGTGTTTCGACAGGGGAACGAGGAGGTTTCCGAGGGTCTCCGTTCATACGAATCTACAAGATGCCCGTCCTGGCCAGCCAACTCCTTCATGGTTTCCGTGACTGACCCCTTCGGAGCACGGCACTGTGTACTGAGGCCACTACGCGTCAACAGCACAGGACGAGCCGGGACCGCCGCACACGGATTGGCTCAATCTGAACGCCCCACGAGAAGACGAAGAAGAGAGCCGGTCATGGACTTCCTTCGCCCCGCCAGCTGGGAGGAGGCGCTCGTCGCGAAAGCCGAGCACCCCACAGCTGTGCCGATTGCGGGTGGCACCGACGTGATGGTCGAGATCAACTTCGACCACCGCCGGCCCGAGTACCTCATGGACCTGAACCGCATCGGCGACCTCAGCGAGTGGGAGGTCGGTGAGGACAGCGTGCGGCTGGGTGCCTCCGTGCCCTACACGAGGATCATGGAGCACCTGCGCGCCGAACTGCCGGGGCTCGCCCTCGCCTCGCACACGGTCGCCTCCCCGCAGATCCGCAACCGCGGCGGTGTCGGCGGCAACCTCGGCACCGCCTCCCCGGCCGGTGACGCCCACCCCGCCCTGCTCGCCGCGGGCGCCGAGGTGGAGGCCGAGTCGGTGCGCGGGTCCCGCCGCATCCCCATCGACGAGTTCTACACGGGCGTCAAGCGCAACGCCCTGCAGCCCGACGAGCTGATCCGCGCCGTGCACATCAAGAAGGCCGACGGGCCCCAGCAGTTCTCCAAGGTCGGCACCCGCAACGCCATGGTCATCGCCGTGTGCGCCTTCGGCCTGGCGCTGCACCCCGAGACCCGGACCGTGCGCACCGGCATCGGCTCCGCCGCCCCGACCCCCGTCCGGGCGAAGGCCGCCGAGGAGTTCCTGAACGCGGCCCTGGAGGAGGGCGGCTTCTGGGACAACGGGAAGATCGTCACCCCCTCGGTCGCCAAGCAGTTCGCGGACCTGTGCTCCGCCGCCTGCAACCCCATCGACGACGTCCGGGGCACCGCCAGCTACCGCCGCCACGCGGTCGGCGTGATGGCCCGCCGGACACTGACCTGGACCTGGGAGTCCTACCGCGGCACCCGCCGCACCACGGAGGGAGCTGCGTAATGCGCGTCAACTTCACCGTCAACGGACGTCCGCAGGAAGCGGACGACGTCTGGGAGGGCGAGTCCCTGCTCTACGTGCTGCGGGAGCGGCTCGGACTGCCGGGGTCGAAGAACGCCTGCGAGCAGGGCGAGTGCGGCTCGTGCACGGTCCGGCTGGACGGGGTGCCGGTGTGCGCCTGCCTGGTCGCCGCCGGGCAGGCCGAGGGCCGCGAGGTCCTCACCGTCGAGGGCCTCGCCGACCACGCCCGGCAGCGCGCCGAGGGCGGCTGCGCCTCCGGCGCGTGCGGAACCTCATTGCAGGACGCTCGGACGTGGCAGGCCCGGGGCACCGACTCGCAGACCGGCGAGGGGGCCGAACTCTCCCCGATCCAGCAGGCGTTCATCGACGCCGGCGCCGTCCAGTGCGGCTTCTGCACGCCCGGCCTGCTGGTCGCCGCCGACGAGATGCTGGAGCGCAACCCCAACCCGACCGACGCGGACATCCGCGAGGCGCTGTCGGGCAACCTGTGCCGCTGCACCGGCTACGAGAAGATCATGGACGCGGTCCGCCTCGCGGCCGCCCGGCAGGGAGAGGCGGTCTGACCATGGCCTCACCCAGCGGAACGCCCACGAAGATCACCCAGGGCTCCCGGACCAAGGGCGGCATCGGCGAGTCCACGCTCCGGCCGGACGGCGTCCTCAAGGTCACCGGCGAGTTCGCGTACTCGTCCGACATGTGGCACGAGGACATGCTGTGGGGCCAGATCCTGCGCTCCACCGTCGCGCACGCCGAGATCGTCTCCATCGACACCGGCGAGGCCCTGGCGACGCCGGGCGTCTACGCCGTCCTGACGTACGACGACCTGCCGACCGAGGTGAAGAACTACGGCCTGGAGATCCAGGACACCCCGGTCCTCGCCCACGGCAAGGTCCGCCATCACGGCGAGCCCGTCGCGCTCGTCGCCGCCGACCATCCGGAGACCGCCCGCCGGGCGGCGGCGAAGATCAAGGTGGAGTACCGGGAGCTGCCCGTCGTCACCGACGAGGCCTCCGCCACCGCCCCGGACGCGATCCTCGTCCACGAGGACCGCGACGACCATCACAGCGGTCACGTCCCGCACCCGAACATCGTCCACCGCCAGCCGATCGTGCGCGGCGACGTGGCGAGGGCCCGTGAGCGGGCCGACGTGATCGTCGAGGGCGAGTACACCTTCGGCATGCAGGACCAGGCCTTCCTCGGCCCCGAGTCCGGGCTCGCCGTGCCCGAGGAGGACGGCGGCGTCCACCTCTACATCGCCACCCAGTGGCTGCACAGCGACCTGCGGCAGATCGCGCCCGTGCTCGGCCTGCCCGAGGACAAGGTGCGGATGACGCTGTCCGGCGTGGGCGGCGCGTTCGGTGGCCGCGAGGACCTGTCCATGCAGATCCACGCCTGCCTGCTCGCGCTGCGCACCGGCAAGCCCGTCAAGATCGTCTACAACCGCTTCGAGTCCTTCTTCGGGCACGTCCACCGCCACCCCGCCAAGCTGTACTACGAGCACGGGGCCACCAAGGACGGCAAGCTCACCCACATGAAGTGCCGGATCGTCCTCGACGGCGGCGCCTACGCCTCCGCCTCCCCGGCGGTCGTCGGCAACGCCTCCTCGCTGTCGGTCGGCCCGTACGTGGTCGACGACGTCGACATCGAGGCCATCGCCCTCTACACCAACAACCCGCCCTGCGGCGCGATGCGCGGCTTCGGCGCGGTCCAGGCGTGCTTCGCCTACGAGGCGCAGATGGACAAGCTGGCCGCGAGGCTCGGCATGGACCCGGTGGAGTTCCGGCAGCTCAACGCCATGGAGCAGGGCACGATCATGCCGACCGGGCAGCCGGTCGACTCACCCGCCCCGGTCGCCGAACTGCTGCGCCGCGTCAAGGCGATGCCGATGCCGCCGGAGCGCCAGTGGGAGTCCAGCGAGGGCGCCGACGTACGGCAGCTGCCGGGCGGGCTGTCCAACACCACGCACGGCGAAGGCGTCGTGCGCGGGGTCGGCTACGCCGTCGGCATCAAGAACGTCGGCTTCTCCGAGGGCTTCGACGACTACTCCACCGCCAAGGTCCGCATCGAGGTCCGGGGCGGGGAGCCGGTGGCGACCGTCCACACCGCCATGGCGGAGGTCGGGCAGGGCGGTGTCACCGTGCACGCGCAGATCGCCCGCACCGAGCTGGGCGTCACCCAGGTGACCATCCACCCGGCCGACACCCAGGTGGGCAGCGCCGGCTCGACGTCGGCCTCCCGGCAGACGTACGTCACCGGCGGCGCCGTGAAGAACGCCTGCGAGCTCGTCCGCGAGAAGGTGCTGGAGATCGGCCGCCGCAAGTTCGGCTCCTACCACCCCGCCTGGGCGACGGCCGAACTGCTCCTGGAGGGCGGCAAGGTCGTCACCGACGGCGGTGAAGTCCTCGGCGACCTGGCCGACGTCCTCGAAGGCGAGGTCGTGGAGGTCGAGGAGGAGTGGCGGCACCGGCCGACCGAGCCCTTCGACCTGCGCACCGGCCAGGGCAACGGGCACGTGCAGTACTCCTTCGCCGCGCACCGGGCCGTCGTCGAGGTCGACACCGAACTCGGCCTGGTGAAGGTGGTCGAGCTGGCCTGCGCCCAGGACGTCGGCAAGGCCCTCAACCCGCTGTCCGTCGTCGGCCAGATCCAGGGCGGCACCGTCCAGGGCCTGGGCATCGCGGTGATGGAGGAGATCGTCGTCGATCCCCGCACCGCGAAGGTCAGGAACCCGTCCTTCACGGACTACCTGCTGCCGACCATCCTCGACACGCCGACCATCCCGGTCGACGTCCTCGAACTCGCCGACGACCACGCCCCGTACGGGCTGCGCGGCATCGGGGAGGCGCCCACCCTGTCGTCGACCCCGGCGGTCATCGCGGCCATCCGGAACGCGACCGGGCTCGAACTGAACCGGACCCCGGTACGGCCCGAGCACCTCACCGGACAGGGCTAGCACCCAGACCCTCCGGGCGGCGCGACGGAACGTCCACACCCTCCGCGCCGCCCGGGGCACCCGGGCACCGCACCGCTCGCGGTCCCCGAAGGCACAACCCGCTCACTCGTTCGTCTCGGGCCGTCCCCCGGGTCGTGCGGCCACAGCACCATCCCAAATCCCGCACAGCGCCGAGAGCCGTCGCGGGTGCCCCTTTGAACCTTGGGAGCAGGCCCACATGACCCAGCAGTCAGTAGAGCCGAGGACCACAGCCGACGACGCGGGCGAAGGCACCCGCGTCCCGGCCGGACGGTCCTGGCTCGACCGGTACTTCCACATATCCCACCGAGGGTCCACGGTCGCGCGCGAGGTGCGCGGCGGCATCACGACCTTCATGGCGATGGCGTACATCCTCCTGCTCAACCCCCTGATCCTCTCCGGGAAGGACGTGGCCGGGGACACCCTCGCGCAGCAGCCCCTGATCACCGCGACCGCCTTCGCGGCGGCCCTCACCACGCTGCTGATGGGCCTCGTCGGCAAGGTGCCCCTGGCCCTCGCCGCGGGCCTGTCCGTCTCCGGGGTCCTCGCCTCCCAGGTCGCGCCCGAGATGACCTGGCCGCAGGCCATGGGCATGTGCGTGATGTACGGCGTGGTCATCATGCTGCTGGTCGTCACCGGCCTGCGCGAGATGATCATGAACGCGATCCCGCTCGCCCTCAAGCACGGCATCACCATGGGCATCGGCCTGTTCATCGCCCTCATCGGCTTCTACAAGGCCGGCTTCGTGCACCAGGGCAAGGCCACTCCCGTCACCCTCGGCCCGGCGGGCGAACTCGCCGGCTGGCCCGTCCTGCTCTTCGCCGGGACCCTGCTGCTGATCTTCATGCTGCAGGCCCGGAACGTCCCGGGCGCCATCCTCATCGGCATCGTCAGCGGCACGCTCGTGGCCGCGGTGTTCAACACCGCGGGCGTCATCGACCCCAGGCAGTGGGCGGCCGGCGCCCCCGAACTGCACGGCAGCGCCGTGTCGATGCCCGACTTCTCGCTCTTCGGGCACGTCGAGTTCGGCGGCTGGGGCGAGGTCGGCGCGATGACCGTCGGCATGATCGTCTTCACGCTGGTGCTCGCCGGGTTCTTCGACGCGATGGCCACCATCATCGGCGTGGGCACCGAGGCGAGACTCGCCGACGACAAGGGCCGGATGCCGGGCCTGTCCAAGGCCCTGTTCATCGACGGCGCCGGCGGTGCGATCGGCGGTGTCTCGGGCGGCTCCGGCCAGACCGTGTTCATCGAGTCCGCCACGGGCGTCGGCGAGGGCGCGCGCACGGGCCTCGCCTCCGTGGTCACCGGCCTGTTCTTCGCCGCCTGCCTCTTCTTCACCCCGCTCACCGCCATCGTGCCGCAGGAGGTCGCCTCCGCCGCCCTGGTCGTCATCGGCGCGATGATGCTGATGAACGCCCGGCACGTGGACTGGGCCGACCGGGCCACCGCCATCCCGGTGTTCCTCACGGTCGTGCTGATGCCCTTCACGTACACCATCACCACCGGTGTCGCCGCGGGCGTCATCTCCTACGCCGCCATCAAGACCGCCCAGGGCAGGTGGCGCGAGATCGGCGCCTTCATGTGGATCCTCACGGCGGTGTTCCTCGTGTACTTCGCCCTCAACCCGATCGAGGGCTGGCTGGGCGTCCACTGACGCCGAGCCGCAGCCCTTCCGCCGCAGCCACAAGGAGACCGAGACAGATGCTGGACATCGCCGAGGAACTGAACCGGTGGGTCGAGCAGGGCCGTGACTTCGCGGTGGCCACCGTGGTGGCCGTCGGCGGCAGCGCGCCCCGGCAACCAGGCGCCGCGCTCGCGGTGGACACCGACGGCACGGCCGTCGGCTCGGTCTCCGGCGGCTGCGTCGAGGGCGCGGTCTACGAGCTGTGCGAGCAGGCGCTGCGGGACGGCGAGACCGTCCTGGAGCGCTTCGGCTACAGCGACGACGACGCCTTCGCCGTGGGCCTGACCTGCGGCGGCGTCATCGACGTCCTGGTCACCCCGGTCCGGGCCGCCGATCCGGTCCGGCCGGTGGCCGCCCGTGCCCTCACCGCCGCCGCCCGAGGAGAGGCGGCGGCGGTGGCCCGGATCGTCTCGGGCCCGCGCGAACTGACCGGCCGGGCCCTGCTGGTGCGCCCCGACGGCTCCCACGAGGGCGGCTTCGGCGCCCACCCGGAACTGGACCGCACCGTCGCCGCCGAGGCGGGGGCCCTCCTGGACGCCGGCCGCACCGGCACCCTGGAGATCGGTGAACAGGGCTCCCGCTGCGGAGCCCCGCTGACGGTCCTCGTCGAGTCCTCGGTGCCGCCGCCCCGCATGATCGTCTTCGGTGCGATCGACTTCGCCTCCGCACTGGTCCGCGTCGGCGGCTTCCTCGGCTACCACGTCACGGTGTGCGACGCCCGGCCCGTCTTCGCCACCCGGGCCCGCTTCCCCGACGCCGACGAGATCGTCGTCGAGTGGCCCCACCGCTACCTGGAGCGCACGGAGGTCGACGCACGCACGGTCCTGTGCGTGCTCACCCACGACGCCAAGTTCGACGTCCCCCTGCTGGAACTGGCGCTGCGCCTGCCGGTGGCCTACGTCGGTGCCATGGGCTCCCGGCGCACCCACCTGGACCGCCTGGCCCGCCTGCGCGACGCCGGCCTCACCGAGCTGGAGCTCAGCCGGCTGCGCTCGCCGATCGGGCTGGACCTGGGCGCCCGTACGCCCGAGGAGACGGCGTTGTCGATCGCCTCGGAGATCGTCGCCGTGCGGCGCGGGGGGAGCGGGGTCCCGCTGACCGGGGCGCACACGCCGATCCACCACGAGCCGGGGGAGCCGACGGCGGGGCGGATCGGGTCGGTGGCCTGAGGGCCGGCCGTCCGTCCCCGCCGGCGAACTCGGATCAGGCCTGCCTGAGCAGGTGGTTCAGCGCCCGCCCGAACACGTACCGCGCCGACGCCCGGACCACGCCGTCGAGGAACGACGGCACGAGGGGGACCCGGATCTCCTCCCGCCAGAGCACCCGCGCACGGCCGCCCGGCCCGGGCAGCACCTCCAGCTCCGCCCAGCCCCGCACCACCCTGCCCCGCTTCTCCAGCCGGCACATCCCCGGTTCTCCGTCCCGCGGAGGCCGCCACACGGTGACCTCCATCGGGTCGTCGAAGGCGAGCGGCCCGATCCCCGACCGGGCCACGACGCGCGTGCCCTCGCGCGTCGGTGCGGACGGCTCCACGCGGACCCGTGTCAGCGGCACCACGTCTCCGTGCCGCCGCCATAGCGTGATCCGCCGCCAGGCCTCGTCGAGGGGGAGCGGAGGGGTGCGTTCGAGCTGGATGGTCGCCACGGGTCGATGGTAGGGAATCCGAGCAGTGCGGCGGACGTTCGGTGTAAGGCTCACCCACTCGGCCCAGCCGGGCTCACCCCGACTTCCCCTCGCGGCACGGGGCCACCGGTACACCTCGCCCGGTTCAGCCCTGGCCGGCGCCAGCGGCTGAGGCGCCGTCACGAACACGTACCCGTGTGCCTTCAGCGCGGCGATCATCCCCGGCACGGCCGGGACCGTGCCGTCGTGGAGGTCGTGCAGCAGGATGATGCCGTGGTGCCGGTGCCGGAGCAGCCGCTCAGGGCGAGTGTGAGGGCGGCGGCCGCCGCGAGCGTTCCAGCGGTGCGCAACACGGTCCCCGTTTTCTTCGTCTTCTTGGCCGGAGAAGGCATGCCGGGACTGTACACAGCATGTATACGCGGTGTTCATAGGTTTCCGGCCGTCCGCCTGGTTGCACGCGCCTGTGCGTACCCGAGAGCCGAACGACGGGAGGAGAGGGCCGTGAACGGACCTGCCTGGCGCCGGGCCCTGGTGACCGGCGGTGCCGGATTCGTGGGATCCCACCTGTACGCACGCCTGCTCCGCGGCGGCACGCACGTCGTGTGCCTGGACAACCTGGGCACCGGATCCCGCGCGAACGTCGCCGAACTGGAGCGGTGGCCCGGATTCCGCTGCATCCACGGCGACGCCACCGACCCGGCGGTCCGGCGGTCCCTGCCCGCCCGTTCGACCTCGTCCTGCACTTCGCGTGTCCCGCCTCGCCCTGGACC